>JACUTQ010000220.1 GCA_014859725.1 Methanosarcinales archaeon
ATAAATACTTCGGAACTGATCTGGAGTTGACATGGGAAGTAGTGCAAAAGGACATTCCATATCTAAAAAAAGAAACCTTGAAAATAAAACTGGATTTGAAAACCAAATAGACCAGCTCGTCTACAAACTCTATGACCTGACCCCCGAAGAGATAAGATTGTCGAGGGGTTCGATGAGGGGAAATACCTTATAGTATTTCCACGAAAATTGAGCATATTGATAAATGAATAAAATTTGGTAGCTAATATGTCAGAAAAAAAATATATAATATTTACTGATATGGATGGTACCCTTATAGATCACAACTCCTATTCATATGAATTAGCTCTCCCAGCCCTTGAACTTATCCGAAAAAAAAATATTCCTCTGATCTTCTGCACAAGTAAGACCAGGGCAGAACTTGATATTTATAGTAAGGAACTGGATCTGCATCACCCCATGATTTCTGAAAATGGAGGAGCCATATTTATTCCAGAGGATTATTTTGACTTTGATTTTGAATATGATAAATTGTCAGATCATTATAAAGTAATTGAACTTGGAATACAATATGAGATCCTTCAAAAAAACCTGAAAGAAATATGTGATGAGATAAAATGCAAGATAATCGGATTCGGAGATATGGATGTGGAAGAAGTCTGCAAAGATACGGGCCTGACCCTTGAATGTGCGGCCTTAGCCAAGCAAAGGGACTATGATGAAGCTTTCAGGGTGATAAGTGATCCTCCAAAAGAAGTGGAGCTTGAACAGGAAGTCCTCAAACGGGGCTTCAACTATACTAAAGGTGGACGATACCATCATATTATGGGTAACAATGATAAAGGGCGGGCAGTACGTATCTTAAGCGAACTATACCGCAAACAATGGCCTGATGTTAAAACAATTGGTCTGGGGGACAGTTTAAATGACCTGCCAATGCTGAAAGCTGTAGACATTCCAATTTTGGTGCAAAAACCTGATGGTTCATATGATAAGTCAATTGATGAACTGTTTATTAAAAGAGGAAATGGCGTAGGACCCGATGGATGGAACCGGGAACTTATTAATATCCTTAAATGAAATATACATAAATAAAAAAATAAATAATCTAAGGGTGTCGGAATATGATTCGACTTGGCAATATACTGCCACAGGGATTCTTAATTGGTATAATGGATCTAGTGGATATAATCGGCCCTAAGAAAACCTCTGAATGGCTGACAAGAATTGGTGAAAAACTGGGAGAAACACAGGGCCCTGGTTTTGAAGGGGCACCCGAAGGTGACCTGAATTATCTGCCTATGTGCCCTTTCAATGACGAACTGATACGCTTTATTGATATGTTCGGGGATAGGCCTGAAGAGTTTAAAAGAGTCGTGGAATATGTAAAAGAACGTGAGGCTTCTAATAATCAAAAAGTGGAATGCCCGGCTGTTGTAAACACTTTATGTCTCCTGCATCATGGTTACCGTAAAAAAAGAGCAGAAATGGCAGGGGCTGAAACATTACACCTTGCATGTAAATGTTCAGTGCCTGAAGTACCCACTGCCTATAATATGGAAGCCATTGAAAAAGCTGGTGTGACAAAAGAAGATGTGGATAAGATCCTGGAAAAAGGAATATGTGTATTCAAATTCATAAAAAAGGAGTGAAACTTCATGGACCTTAAGGAAGCAGAAAAACTATACAGGAACTGTGTGAAAATCCTGCTTGAAAACCAGCATCCTAACGGTGGTTTTTATGCCAGTCCTCCCGGGACCAGATATCCCTTCATCTATCCCAGGGATCATTCTATTTGTATTATGGGAGCCATCTCGGCCGGATATCTGGATCAGGCAAAACTGGGCCTTGAGTTCATGCTGGCTGCCCAAAAACCTTCCGGGGAGTTCAGCCAGCGTTATGATGTGGATGGTAATGATACAAGTTATAAGGACCTGCAAATAGATGGTAACGGATTGATACTATTTGCTCTAAGTAAATATCTAAAAGCATCCGGAGGGCTGTTCTTTGACAGTCTTGCTGATCGCGCATTCTGCCTTCAGTACTGGGAGGCTATTGAAAAGGCCGTGGATTTCATTCTTCAGAACAAGAATGATGAGATCCATCTCATTCATACCATAAACAGCATCCATGAATATCCTGCCTACGAACATGGATTTGAGATCTATGCCAATTGCACGTGTTGTGCTGGATTGTTCGGAGCGGTTGAGATCGGGGAAGCCCTGGGTAAGGATGTGGATGAGTGGAAACACCAGGCAGAACAGGTACGTCGTGCCATTCTTGAGAGCTTATACAGCCCCAGGCGCAGGTCGTTCATCAAGTGCATCAGAGTGAAATATAAAAGCAGTGATCCCATAGGTTATGATGCTTTTGCTTCCAGCGTTATCGATGTGGATGCTGTGGAATATTCCCCAGCCCTCTTTGGTCTGATAGATGAACATGATTTACGGAATATTAATACAGTGAAAAGAATTGATCAATCATTGTGGGATAAGGAGCTGGGAGGATTGAACCGTTATCCTGAACTGTGGGACCGTAACAACGGGGGATACGGACCGTGGCTTCATTTCACAAGCCAGCTTTCCAATCATTATACCAGCATTGATGATCAGGACATGGCAGAGAAATACCTGGGATGGGTTGTGAAGATGGCACATAACTACATGTTGCCCGAACATATCTCAACAATTGAACGATTTGAGATGTGGCTGGAGGATTATACCAATGCCAAGATCTTACGGGACAGCAAGCTTACCATGATCGAGCATGTCAGATCGCATCCTAAATGGAAAGAAGGATTTGCTTACGTTACCTTCCCACTTATCTGGCCTCATGCTGAATTTATCATAGCATTTAATAATTACAGGAAAAAATTCATGCATGATAATTAGTTATTTGATAGAGGATTTTGAAATACCCCTTTTTTTAGATTTCAATAAATAACCATTAAATGGGATTTAAAGCAACAAATCACTATTCTTAAGTACATTAAGACCTCGTAATATTATTACGGGGATTTTCATT
>JACUTQ010000221.1 GCA_014859725.1 Methanosarcinales archaeon
TGATTCACTATTGCCAGAGACCTTCGATCAATCTACCTGAATACACTGGTTTAATCTCAGAACCAGATGTTCAACATCTGCTCCCATTAGCCCGGCAGCCTCTTTGATAGATACCAGCTTGGCAGCATGTCGCATTACCGGTGATTCAAGATCTGTAAATCCCACATCATGAAATAAACGAACCGTTTCAGGAAATAGGTCAATAACCCTTTCAAGTTTCCACTCTTCTGTAATTTCCATATATATCACCTACGTTTCGATAGGGACAGTATCCAATTCTCCCCATTCAGCCCAAGAAGCATCGTATACGCGTAAATGTTGATATCCTAACAACCTCAAAATCGCATAACTATGGCTGGCACGCAGGCCCATCCAGCAGTATGCAACAACCTCTTTACTGGCATCTATCCCTTTGTTTTCATATAAGATTTTCAAATCTTCACCTGACTTGAATCTGCCGGTTGTCGGATCAATTGTCTCTAACCAGTGTACATGAACAGCTCCGGGAATGTGTCCTCCCCTCTTACCATATACTGTCTTGCCGGTAAACTCACTTGCAGTACGCACATCCAGGAATGTTATCCTGTCATCTTCCAAATGGTCAAGTATCCATTCTTTTGTTGCAAGTCTTGTTTCATCAACTTCACCAGAAAAATTGGCTTTTTTAACGGTTGAGACCTCACTGGTAAACGCACCACCTTCATCGATCCATCCCTTGATACTGCCATCGAATATACTCACCCTGTCATGTCCAAAATATTCCAGGGTCCAGAGAAGCCTTGCTGCAAATACCCCTCCAAAATTATCATAAGCAATAACATGAGTTCCATTATCAATCCCGCGGGAACCTAAGACCTGTTCAAAAATATCCTGAGATATGCACATGGCAGGTAATCCCAGTTGTGTCCTTACAATATCTTTCAATCCAATGTTCACGGAATTCCTGATGTGACCTTTAGCATAATCAACAGCAGTCCTGGTATCTACTATCCGAATTTCAGGATCGTCGATATGATCGTTCAGCCATTTCGCATTAATCCTATTTTGAATATTCTTATTTGTCAAAACTAAACCTCCCACAAAAATAGATGAATATATTGATATTTAACAATTCGCAAAAGATTATAACCATTTCTTCCTTTTGAAATACATGACCATAAAAGCGGCTACGGTTAGGACGACCATCCAATACACAGGATAGCTCCACCGCCAGCCAAGTTCAGGCATGTATTCAAAATTCATTCCATAATTACCTGCAATAAAAGTAAGGGGAATAAATATTGTAGCAATAATGGTCAGGACCTTCATGACTTCGTTCATTTTATTACTGACACTTGAAAGATAAATATCCAGCATGCCTGAAAGCATATCCCTGAATGTTTCTATGGTATCGATAACCTGGATAGTATGGTCGTAGACATCCCTCAGATATATGGTTGTGGAATCCTGAATTAATGATGATTCACCCCTTTCCATACTGTTGACCACTTCTCGCAGTGGCCAGACAGACTTTCGTAAAAATATCATCTCCCTTTTTAGCTCATGTATGGTCTGTAATGTCTCTGGTCTGGGATTTGTTACCAGTTCTTCTTCCATTGCTTCAATCTTTTCTCCCAGTTTCTCAAGAATTACAAAATAATTGTCAACAATGGCATCAAGCAATGCGTAAGCAAGATAATCAGCCCCCATCTTTCTGATACGGCCCTTTGAATTCCTGATACGATCCCTGACATGATCAAAAACATCTCCTTCCATTTCCTGAAAGGAAATAATGAAATTTGAGCCAAGAATGATACTTATCTGTTCAGCGTTTATTTCATTATCAATTTCATCAAAAGTAAGTAATCGTAAAACAACATAGATGTAATGTTCAAAATCTTCCATTTTCGGACGTTGTTCAGTATGAACAATATCTTCAAGGATCAACGGATGCAGATCAAAATGATTCCCGATCTTCTCAATAATCTCAATCTCGTGGATACCATCAATGTTAATCCAGGTTACTGTGGGTTTATCTTTGAAAGAGAAGCATTCATCGACTGTTTTTGCAACCTTTTCTTCAAGATATTCAGCATCGTAGTCTATAATGGTTATTTTTGTTTTTTCTACCTTCTTTTCCCCAACATGGACGAGAGTCCCAGGCGGAAGGCCTATCTTTTGTGTTCTTTTTTTGAAAAACCTGGACATTGCTTCTCCCCTAATAATATAATAGATTGCATAGATTATATTTAAAAGTAAGGGTATTATATATATACCATACATATATTCAGTGGAGTTATATGAACGAGATCGCTTTCCTGCTATTTGCATTTGTGTCCCTTTTTGTGATTGTAAATCCTATCAGTGGAGTTTTGACCTTCATCTCCCTTACATCCCAGATGACTTTCGAGGAAAAGAATGCCATGGCAAAACGATCCGTCATACTGGCCTGTATAATAGCACTTTTTTTTGCAATAACTGGTGATCTGTTATTGAAGATCTTCAGTATCAATGTGGATTCACTTAGAGTTGCAGGTGGTATACTGTTATTTACCATCGCTTTTGATATGATGCATGCTCAGATTTCAAGAGAGAGTATTACTGAAAAAGAGATGCAGGAGTCCAAGAAACGTGAAGATGTCTGGATTTTTCCCATTGCCATGCCTATTATCACAGGACCGGGTACAATTACCACAATAATAGTGTTGATAGGTAATACGGATGTAATTGAGCACAAGTTATTGGTCGGACTTGCTATATTGCTGACTTTTTCAATATCGCTATTGATATTCCTATTTTCCAGGAGAATTAACAAATGGGTCGGATATACCGGAATGTTGGTATTCACAAGGATCATGGGACTGTTTCTGGCTGCTCTGGCTGTGAATTTCATTACGCAGGGTATCTGGAACATTTACCAGACGTTTCCATGATCATTTCATTATCTAAGAATTTGATGGTTTAGAAATATCCGGGTAATTAGA
>JACUTQ010000222.1 GCA_014859725.1 Methanosarcinales archaeon
CTGCAATTCAGGATATGACTTTCTTGTCACAGCGTGCGCATCCGCGTCATCCGTGCAATCCGTGTTCAATCAGAATATTTCTCTTAACCGATTACATCAGACTTTCCTGCTGCTCCTCTCGTCTTCACTTTGTCCGGGTGCCCGTCCTGATCTGGCTCCGCATGGTCTTGTGGTGGCTGGCGACGTCTCATAAAATTTAGTGTTAAATCAGGTCGTTAAATAACTGTTTCATTTTTTTACTATATTCCTTGAATGCAGCTCGTCCTTGATCGGTAAGATGGAGTATAGTATGCGGCTTCTTACCAACAAAATCTTTCTCCACCTCGATATACCCGGCAGCTTCCAGCTTGCTCATATGGGCTGAAAGGTTACCGTGGGTCAGCCCGGTCTGGCGCATCAGGAAAAGGAAGTCAGCACTCTCCACCACATAAATATGGGCCATGATCTTGAGACGGGCAGGCTCATGGATCAGCTTGTCGATATCGCTGAAAGGTTTGTCTGGATTGTTCATTGGTTTGCTTTCTCCACAGAATATTCACGCATAAAGCGGATAAGCAAGACAGTACCGGTTATTACCATGATCCCTGAAGGTACAACGAATACATATGAACCGTTGGATATGAACCCATTGACTTCCAGGATCTCAGCCATTGGAATGGATACTGCCACAAGGACCGCGTAATAGTACAGCCTCTCGAAATCCATGAAATATGCCATCAGGCTGAACACTATGAGAACATTCAATGAGACTATTATTAGCCCTATTGGAAATTCTTTTATTCCTGATACCATACTGCTTTTAGTTAATAGCACCATGGCCAGCCCGAACAACACTGAGATTACCAGTATGAGTCTTAATTTATTCATGCTCTTTTTGCGCTCTTTGCCGAATTTCACCAGTCCGATCCTGGGTACGGTGATGAATTTCTTGGCTGCCATGAAGAGCGCGATGATCACAGCGTAATAAGGTATTAAAAAGTAGTCATTTCTGATAAATGAAGTAAGTGCCATCCCCAGGATGATAAGTCCCAACTGGATATCCCACAATCCATCCTGGAAAGTGGATTTGAAGGCTTTTTTTTCAAGTTCTTTTAGATTTAGGTTTTCTGACATAAGTTTTCCTCCTAATAAAGGGATATTTATCTAATAGCATAAAATACTTTGTATTGCAAAGTTATTTGCACATATTGTAGCATAACATGATAAGTTACATGTCAGAAAGCCTCCCCCCTCATTTTATCCTATAATCCGTGTGCCCGTCCTGATCTGCTTCGCCCGGTCTTGTGGTGGTGGGGGGCAGGCCCTTTTCACTAAAAATTTTTCCTAATCCGACTACCTATTTTCTCAAACCAACCAGGAACAATAGGAATAATATAACACACACTCCTCCGGCTGTAAGAAAAACGCCGTTAAGTCCTGCTGTTAAGAAAACTGCACCAAAGAGGATGGGAGATAAGAACTGTCCAATAAAACCGAATGTCCCGAGATACGAAACGACCCTTCCCCGGAAAACAGGGGAAACCGTCTCACCTGCCCAGACCATCACCGCGGGCATTAACATTCCCTGACCTATTCCAATGAAGGCTACAGAAACCGCAATAACCAGAAGTAAATACCCGTAGGAAAGGACAGTAAATCCAGCAATCCATAGTAAAGCTGCTGCAAGTACGATCTTTTTATAGGATAATCTAGCCCTAATCTTTCCATAATTTAAAGAAGTTAATCCAGCACAAATCATCATGACCATCATAAACAGGCCAACCGTGGCCGAATTAGAAACTCCAACATTCCTTAATAATGCGGGAAGATATATCACAACAACATAAAGAAGAATATTCGTTAAAAAGAAAAGGCCATAAATGGCAAATAACAATGGATTTTTCCTGAAGACCCCCAAAAGGGAAGTTTCTTCAGCAGTGACTTGAATACTTTTTCTTTGAGTTTCAGGTATTGTAAAGAGTCCGAGAACACCGAGAGGGATTCCCAATAGATAGACTCCGAACGGATAATGCCAGGATAGGCTGCCAAGGAATCCACCGATCAACGGCCAGATAAAACCCAAGCTATTGGCACTTGCCCGCCATCCCATGACCTTATCCCTCTGGGTACCTTCGTACAAGTTCAAGATGATCACGGTGATGGAAGTAAAAAACGCTGCAACACCTATTCCCAGAAATGCCCTGCTGATAATAAGTACCCAAAATGACTTGATAAATAATCCTGCACCTCCGGCCAGTGCAAAAAGTATAAGACCGAAAATATATGGTTTCCTAGGTCCCATCCTGTCAATGACATTACCGAACAGTGGACTGAAAATCGCAATAAAAAGTCCATGGGTGGTAATAATAAGACCCGCAGATGCCGGGCTAACACCCAGTCCTTCACCCATCCAGGGGAGAACCGGGGCTATTATCGAACCGGCCATGACGGTCAATGTGGCCGAAGCGAGAATAACCCATAGAGTATACCTTTCATGGATTTTCATTTTTATAACCTTTTTTTTTGGTGATTATTGACGTTCAGGATGAATGATTACTAATCTGGTTGGCGTCTCTGTTGGTTCGATAACGTGTTCCACACCACCGGGTATCACCACAAAACCGGGAGATTTGTAAGGACTTATTTTATTCTCATCACTCCGTTCAAGGTTGATTGAACCAGCAACAATCACAATGATCTCATCGAACGGATGGCTCTCCCGGGGGGACCGGTTTCCAATCTCACCGAAAACCACTTCCACTTCAAATTCATTCCCGGGGCCTTTAAATAATCTTGTTATGTCAGGTATCTTTAAATTTTCTTTTCCTGAATTTTTACCTTGCTCCATGTTTTGTCCTCCTTTATACCGAAAAATCAAACCCTGTAATATACGAATTTTATTTGATTTTCACTTTATTAATGCTTTGTTAACATCGCTTATCTGCCGCCCCCTCTCG
>JACUTQ010000223.1 GCA_014859725.1 Methanosarcinales archaeon
GATTGAAAACCGAATTAACAGGATAAGGCCAGTCCCTGGCTGAAAAGATTGGATTATTTTTATAACGCTGAAATAATTCTTCATGATAAGCCATTTACAATCACACCTCCTACACGATGAAGATTTCTTTTATTAACCAGACTGCCTGGAATATTGCCAGATATGAATATTAAAACGTCTCCCGATTGGTGTATGGGATGTCACTCTTCAATTAGGTTTGATGTATATAAAGTTTGTTTAGTTAGTTCTCAGAGCCAAGCGACGTTCCCCGGGAAACGGGACAGTGATAAACTGACCCTGATCACATTACTCCTCTGTCGAACATTGCGTTAAATATTCAAGGATATCTGATAATTTTGCTGTTGCAAGCGCTATAGATGTATCTGCACAGCCGTAATACATACGTACCTCACCATTCTCTTCAATCCATCCACATGGGAAGACAACATCACTTACATCGCCCTGTCGTTCATACCACTCTTTGGGACCGAATATCCAGTTATCAGAACGGTGCAATACTCTTGATGGATCTTCAAGATCCAGCAGTACCAGACCCAGGCGATAGATACCCCCTGCAACAGTTGTGCGAACCCCATGATATAATATCAACCACCCTTCAGGTGTGCGCAGGGGAGGTGGAGAGAGACCTATCTTATCAGCATCCCACCACCCGCCTTTACGGGCATAAATCACGATCTTGTGGTCACCCCAGTGTTTGAAGTCATAAGAAAATGATATCCAGGTATGTGCACCAACTCCGCCAAATGTAGAGACCGGTCGATGAATCATAGCCCATCGTCCATTGAATTTCACTGGAAACAATGCCGCATCCTTATCTTCCGGCGGCATTACAGCCCCTATCCGCTCAAATGTATGAAAGTCTCTGGTAGTGGCTATTGAGACTAAAGGACCTCCCTCAGAATATGCAGTATAGACCACAGCCCATTGATTTATTTCTTCAATATAGGTGATGCGCGGATCTTCGATACCCCAGATCTCTTCCGGATAGTTGGCAGGGTCAGGCATTAATGTAGGACTTGTATCGATCTCCCAGCCATCTACACCATTGCGGCTTCGAGCAGCAGTTAAATGAGAAAAACCACGATGATCCTCAACTCGCACCAGCAGTAGAGTATGATCTTCGAATTTTATTGCTCCTGGATTGAAAACGGAATTGCAGGAATAGGGCCAATCATCAGCAGTAAGGATGGGATTTTTTTCAGAGCGATGAAATATTTCATTCTTATTCAGCATTTCAAATACATATCTCCTTATATACTCAAAACTCGGGGGGAAGATTTACCTTTTCTCCGGTGGCTTTTGCCTTATTTGCAAGCTCATATGCCTCATTGTACTGCCTGGCTATTACATGCCAGGAAACTACATTGTTCAGATAGTGATCCAGGTTGCTACTCATAGTATGTCGAAGATCCTCATCACAGGCCAGACGGATAACATTTTGCCTGAGCATTTCTCGATTTGTGAACAGAAGTCCCCCATCACTTATCAGCGTCTGGGATGTCAATCCTTCCATAGGAGCTGTAGTAATATAAGGTTTATTCAATGATATGACCCTGGCCAGTGTACCGGATTGTGTCTCATCGAGGGATGGCAGTACAATAAAATCGCAAATGGCCATAACTTTATAATATTGTTCTCCTCTGGGAATGAATTCATAATAATGGGCAAGTCCTTTTTTCTCAAGTATTTCAATCTGTTGTTTATATCTCTCATAATCGTGTTTATGGTTTTCATCCCTCTTGGTCCCTGCAGCCAGCAGGTCCCACTCCTTGCCCGTGCGGTCACATATCTCCTGGACTATCTCTTCCCACATGTTGGTCAAAATGTCCCAACGTTTGTTTGATTGTATCCAGCCTACCAAACCCACAATATGTTCACCTATGGAAGGGTATTTGTTAAGACCGATCTCTTCACGTAACTCAGGTATCTTCTCATTCATCCATTGCTTATCCGGCCTGGCGCCATGGGGAACTACCATTATATTGGTAGGAGTTTTCCAGCCGTATCCTGAAAAAGTCCAGTCCAATCTCCATTTTTGATAGTTGCATTTAAACAGCACAACATCTGAGCGTTCGCACATCTTGTAAATAAAATTAGCTTCAAAATCCTGCAGCCTGCCATGTACCGTATGGGGCTCAACCACGGTAGGATATTTGCCAATAGCGCCCAGCAAATCTAAAAACCCCTGGTTTCCGTCTCCTCTTCCCCTGGAATCACAATAATCATATAGCCCGTATTCATGTTCCAGATGCACTGCATAAGGGTCAAGTTCCTTCACTTTTTTATAAACAGGCTTCCACCAGTCATGTTTTGAGATGTCAATAATGGGAAATACCCCTTCCCCCTCACCATCAGTATGGCTGATAACCAGGACATCCCTGTCAGGATTTGCTTCCTGGATGAATTCCCTGGCCTCTTCACAGAATGTTGCGATACCACACAATCTGGGAGGATAACTGGATATCATAACAATAGGATGTTTTTCACTCATTTCAAAACCTTCGACCATGAATGGATATATTTATATTTATATTTTATTACCTGGAATTAAATCACTTGGTGATTCTAACTACTTAAAAGTATCTACCTTTTCTTTCCTAACATTTGGAATATTTTTTGAAAATTTTCGGTAGTTATGCCAGACTCACATTTTAATATCTTTTCAAAGAAAGCAAAGCCAGGAGGAAACATATTAAAGATTCTGCACCCTGATTCTCATTAATTCCGTGGGAGTCGAAACCGTCTGCCACAGCACCAGTATGAAAATCATATAAAGGGAGTCCTAAATGATTTCGGCCCAGGAACCATTCAAATGCATGGTAAGCATGATGCAAGTATAGTTTATCACCGGTTATCTCATATGCAATGACATAAGCATTGGTAAGATAGCCTGC
>JACUTQ010000224.1 GCA_014859725.1 Methanosarcinales archaeon
ATGTGTGATTAATATTTGATGAGATATATAAGTTGATAAATTTTATTAATTCACAAGAAAGCACCCTTCGGGTGCAAATCAATTGTAGTTATGGCTAAACATTGGATATACCCAGTCAGGTAATTTGCTTAGCATTCCCTCATATTTGAGGGATTGCTTTTGTTCTCAATATATCGGAGAAATTTATACTTTATATACCAAAAAAAAAGAATGTTGGGGGGAGTAAATCCCCTCCAAAGTGTTGGTATTCTATACTTCAATACTAGAAATCAGTCATAACTCTATATTGATCGATCTCTGCTTTATGCATTTCTTCTAGGAAAATCTCAGCAACTGATCTAACATCCTTTGCCTTGGTAATGGCTCTGCCAACAACCATGATATCGGCACCAGCATCAGTTGCGTCCGTCACTCTGGCTGCACCTTCTTCAAGCTTGCCAATACCGCCTGCTACAGCTATCAGTAATTTTGGATGGATTTTCTTCAATTCTGGGATACTACTCCATGCATGTGCGCTGTCCTCTGCATCAATGGCTCTGTGAAGTTCGATAACATCCGGCTTGACACTCAATTCCTTTAGCACCTTCACAGGATCTGCTACATTCAGCATATCGATATATGCATAAATACCGGTTTTCTTAGCTTCTTTTATAGCCTTCTCAATAGTTGATATAGGTGCAAGTCCTGAGATGACAACAGCATCTGCGGTTGCGTCTGCTACCATTCTAGCTTCCAGGTTGCCTGTGTCCAGGGTCTTCAGGTCAGCCACAATAAAGGCGTTAGGTCGGGCCTCACGCATCTGCTCTACAACGTTTAAACCATACCTCTTGATAAGAGGCGTGCCCGCTTCCAGAATGAGGTGGTCGCTTTGTGGTAGCTGCTTCAATACCTTTTTCACGAATTCTATATCCGGGATGTCGATGGCGACCTGAAGATATGGCGGGTCCCACAACCTGACAACCTTGAATCCCATGATCGGGTGCATGGTCCTGTCCTTCTCGTGCATTAACGTCTCCACATCAGGGAATCCTTCCATTGCTCTTTGTACTGCCAGTTTGGTAGCACCGTAATTATACCTGTATATCTTGCTGTAATCATCGGCTTTCGGATGAATGAACACGCTAGCCACAATCACCAGGTCTTCAGCCTGTTCCTTTGGTATAATACCTTCATCCATTGCATCGGCAATAGCTCGTGCTACGGCAGTCTGGGCAGGGCCGAATATCTTGGCCGCATCATCCATATCTTTTACCGTAACCTTGGGTACAATGAGTGTAGCTGGCTTTGTGAGCAGGTTGGGTCTTATAACAGATAATAAGGGGGTATGACCAGCTGAGAGCTGGGTAAATCCGTTGGCGAATGCCTGTCCAGCCGGACCGTTTTTATCACCGATAATAATATCAACATGTGCGAGTTCTGGTTCTTCACCAATGAGTGCTTCTCCTACTAAAAACAATATTTTACACCTCGAACCGACATTAATGATAAAAAAGTATTTAAGGATACCTAAGAGCTGACTTTCAATATTCTAAAATGGAACAAAACATTTGTTTTTGGGTAAACTTATAAACCCACACCAGCTTTTCATCCCCAATGCCAGAACAGTACGACAGCAAAGTCCACCGCACAAGGATAATGTCAATTATTTCCATAGGGCTGTTCATAGAATTCATGGCAATTTTGTCATTAATTCCTATGCTGCCTGCGGTCTCAGAAGATCTAAATGTGGCAAAACCCTTTATGGGAGTGATTATGGGTTCATTCATGGTATTTATGGCAATACCCCAGATTCCTATTGGGATGTTGTCTGATAAGTACGGCCGCCGTCCTTTTATCATTATTGGCATCCTGACATTTAGTATCGGATTATTAATATTCGGATTAGCAAAATCAGCAGAACAGCTGCTCATCGCCCGTTCACTTTCAGGTCTGGGTGTTGCAATGTTCCTCCCTACTGCATACGCCATTGGTGGAGACATCTACTCAATAAGGGAACGGGGCAAAGGTATAGGATTCATCAGTATGGCTATCGGACTTGGTACAGTTGGTGGTTACATCCTGGGAGGGGTGGTTGGGGGTTTATTTGGATGGAGGACCGTGTTCTTATCCATGTTCTGGGCCTCACTTTTAGTGGCCATAGGCAGTCTTTGGGTAAATGAGACCCGTCCAAAAAGTCTGGATACCGATTTCGGGATTTTGAAAATTGCAAAGTCAACCCTGCTAATGTTTTGGGACCGGACCCTGGTACTTACAGGACTTGTCAGCATGTTATGTTCATTAGCGGTTATAGGAGCCTCATTTACTCTCCCGTTCTTTGCAGCCGGGACTGTCTCCTCTGTTCAGATGGGATTAATATTTGTTCCGTATGCCATAACCAGCAGCCTGGGAGCATCGGTTACAGGATCAATCAGCGATTCCGTTGGAAGGAAAACCCCTCTTATCACTATGATCATTCTGGGAGGGGCAGCCCTTTTGTTATTGACATTTGATACTATGAGTCCGATAATAATCTCAATTAATTTCGGATTCGTGGGTTTATGTCTGGGACCTGTAGTTACACTATCCACTGCTATCCTATCTGATCAGGTGGTCAAGAAAGACCCACGAATTCTTGGCACCTCCATAGGTGTATTAAATATGGTCAGATGGTTGGGGGGTGCCTCGGGACCGGTGGTGGCAGGTACTATAATGGAATTTGCAGATGCCAGAACCAGTTTTATGACTCTGGGTATCCTGGTGCTGTTCGCTACTTTCATAGCATTTTTCTTGCGTGAGACATTAGAATAAAATACCTATTTTCAGACCTTTTTTTGTTGTAGTACTTCCTATTAAATTTACCATAACCTCATGACTCACTAATGGTTTTCCACGCCGGTTTTGTGTAATATGGCAGAACATTCTATGTTCAATTTTG
>JACUTQ010000225.1 GCA_014859725.1 Methanosarcinales archaeon
AGATCCATAAGGCCAGGTTTTGGACTTCACCCTAGATATTTAGAACAAATCATCGGTAAGAATGCCAGAAAAGACATAGAGAAAGGGACACCTCTTGATTGGGCTTTTATTGAATAATGTCTTGCAATAAGGATAAATAAACATGAAATTCGGCTTAAAACTCTGGTCCATCAACACTAATCTGATCGATCAGGCTGTCCATCTTATCGATGAGAAGATATTTGATTATGTCGAGCTATTTGTGATACCAAACAGCGAGATTAAACCATTCTTAATAGACGTACCATACATAATTCACATCCCACACGAGAAGTTCGGAGTGAACATCGGCACTCCTTCAGCGAAGGAACGCACCCTGCAAAAGATCAATGAATCCATTGCCTGGGCCGACCAGCTGAATGCAAAATACTTGATACTCCACGCGGGTCACGGTTCCATGCAGCACGCCACAGACCTGCTGCACAATTTATCAGACAGCCGGATCCTCATCGAAAACATGCCGAAGGTAGGGCTTGGTAGTGAAGCTATGATCGGGTATTCGCCTGCGCAGATCGAAGAGCTGATCGGGGATAGTTGTATGGGGCTGTGTCTGGATTTCGGGCATGCGGTGAAGGCGGCGGTGAGTCTTGGGGTAGATTACAAGGAGTATTTGCAGAGGTTTATGGGGCTTGAGCCGAGGGTGTTTCATGTGAGCGATGGGAGGTTGGGTGAGGAGAAGGATGAGCATATGGGAATTGGTGAGGGAAATTATGATTTCGGCTATTTTTTACATTGCGTCAAAGAGAATCCATTTCAGTTGATTACGATTGAAACCCCACGAAAAGAGAAGGGATTACTGCACGAGGACATACAAAATATCAATCGATTAAAGGCATTAAATCTTGAATGAAACTGTGGCGATAAGTATGATGGAAGTAAGTGCGAAAATGAATGCTAAAACAAAACGAAACATGAAAATTGTTGCTACAATAGAAGCCAGGATGACTTCTACAAGGCTATTCGGAAAGGTACTAAAGCCTGTTATGAGGTGCCCAGTACTTGAACTGCTAATAGAAGAAATGCAAATATCTGAAATTCAATGCTTTAAGACATTAATCTTGCTTGATACCGAAGTACAGGTCAGAGATTGCCTCTCATGGCTTGATGACATTGATGGTGAGCAAGGAATTATTGCACTTACGCCGCTTGCCATGCATGAACTCGATAAAAAGCGAATTCTAATAGCTTAGATCCAGGAATACATTTATGAAAGTTACTAACAAACATAAGAGGGAATAGAATGAAGGTTTTAATTTATTCTCATGTCTCCAATTGGCAAATCCACCATGCTGAAACTATCGAACTAGCGCTCAAGCATATCGACTTAGGGGACGATGTCTATGTTCTTTCTTGTGATGGTGCGTTGACATCGTGCCCAGCTAACACTTATCATAACAAATATTTATGTATATCTTGTAAGGCGCAGACCAACTATACAATGACGAAAATCCTTCGTGGTCAAGCTAAGGACTTCAGATTAAAGCTTCGAGAAAATAGTATAAACTTACCATATTTCTCAACTTTAGAGGAACTTAAAAAGTTCCGCTTATATGACGTTCCTTTTGGTGAGCTCGTTACATCACAGTTAGTCGATGACGCACGAGATTGCTATATAACAGTAGAGGATATTCAGCCAAGGATTGAAAGCTTACTGCAAAATTCAATAGCACTCTATACTGAGGCGAGAAAAATAATCCGGGAATCCGGGGCTGAAATGGTTTATGTGTGGAACGGAAGACGATGCTCAGATGGACCTGTATGTTATGCGGCAAGAGACGAGGATGTCACTTACAATACATATATTTCTGGTGGGAAAAAGAACACATATATGACACTTCCAGCATTGAAAGTACATGGGTTGGTAGAGAATAAGAAATTAATGGAAGAGTTGTTTGCTGATTCTGTGAAGCAAAGGGGAATAAAGAATACAGAAGAAGATTCAATGTTGTTCTATACCCTTCAGAAGAACGGTGGCGGAGATTTTCCGGGTTGTATTTACTTTGGATATAATTTTTCTGAAACTATTACCCTTAAAAATGACGGCATTAAAAAACGAGTTGTAATATTTCCAAGCAGTTTATGGGAGTTTTATGCAATGAGTGATTTTAGACGTTACGACGACCCCTACCCTAACCAATATGATGGAATCGAACAGATCCTTAATGACGAGAGAGTTTATGCAGATAATTCCCTGTTTGTCCGTTGGCATCCTAATCTTAAAACCTGTGGTAAAAATGAAAGAAAAGTGATTGACGAAATAATTCAAGAGACATCAGAAAATACGGTGCATTTTACCCCAGAATCCACAATTAATAGTTACGACCTAATTGATTCTGCGGATGTTGTTGTAACCTTTGGCTCCACAGTTGGAATCGAAGCAAATTTTTATGGAAAGCCGTCTATTATGATGGGGCATGCTATATATGAAGACACGGGGGCATGCTACACACCAAAATCTCATGAAGAGTTCGTCACGCTAATAAATTCTGAGCTCATGCCTCTTCCCAAGACCGGAGCTCTGAAGTATGGCTACTATCAAAGGAATTACGGTCAAAATGAGTATAGATTCCTCACCCAAAATTCATCAGGAGTTTTTTATTATGGACGCCACCCAATCGCTACGCTGTGGTGTAGGATTAAGAATGATGTCAGTGGGATCCCATTATTTCGAAAAGTCTATGAATTGTTTCGAAAAACTGTCAAAAAATAGTAGGGAATAAATGATGAATAAAATCGAATCAATAATTAAATCAATACAAACGATTGATGTCGAAGAGAATAATCTGATAAAATTCATTTCTTCCGTTAATTTAACTTGACATTGTCACATTAGCTTTCCTCACATAAATATTATCGGTTGATCCT
>JACUTQ010000226.1 GCA_014859725.1 Methanosarcinales archaeon
TAGAAGAGGGAGAGCGAGTAATCGCTCTTTCTTATTCGGCGATAAAAAATAAATCTGTGCAAATCCGTCTAATCAGTGTCATCAGTGTTCGATTCAGACAAAATTTGATGACCATAAAAAGGCATACCTTTTTGGAAAACGATACAGATTTAGCCAAATAATATCCTTAATATGTTCAGTATTCAGGTATGAAGGATATCTCTGCCTGGCAGCTGCTCCATTTCTATATTCAATCCTATCTCGCCAGCTGTTTCCAGAATAAATCCTGTAATTCTGTCTTTCACAAAAAGATAATCTTCTTCTTTCAGAGGAGTCTGACCATGACCACCGGAAATAGATGAATTTCGTCTTTTTACTGCATCTATAATCCTTCCTTCGTTTTGATCAAACTTCAACCCGAAGGGGTCTCCCAGTTTGAAAAGCAAAATATAGTCCTCCCTTAGGCCCAGTAAAAGTTTCTCATCCCTTATGCGCTCTTTGTATTCCGCTTGAAGGTTTTCGGGAAGTTGCTCCAATCTCAGATCTCCGGTTTTATATCCATATTCTTTTTCCAGTCTGATCTGTGCAAACATCTCAGCTGCACGATATAACCTGGCAATTGCATCATCATAATGTTTCTGAACTGCCCTTCGTTCTGCATTATTTAGCAGGTCTGAAACCAGTTCATAGCCAGTTGATTTTGTTTTTCCAAGAATTTTTTTCAGGTTGATGATATAGGAAGAAAATCTGGATCCATGAGGCTCAAGTAATTCCAATGCTTCAGGGTGGTTAAATTTATCCCAGAGGTCAAAGGCTTCACAGATCACTCTCGCTTCAATCAATTTATCCCGTGAAGATTTATCAAGTGGTTTTAACAGTATCTCAGAAATCGAAGGAATCACAAAACCGTAATGGTAGTTGTCTAATAATCCCTCAAAGAAATCCATTTGATATTGACAAAATATCCTCCATTTATCAATAACCACTGGTGCATCCCCTGACCGTACTTTGATCAAATCCTGTCTCGGGCCAATATTTAATGAGAGGTCCCACTGCTGCGTCATTATACCCACTAACGCTAACGCTGCCGACATGGTCTTTGTTCCACCCGTATAGTTAGCGATTACCTGGCTATTATCATATTTCTCTTTTATTGTTTCTGCCAGATTGAGAAGCTTTTCGTAACATTCAGTTAAATCGTCAGGGTCATCAATGGTAACTATTTCATACTGTCCTTTCTCCAGCCCGGTTTGAAATACTATTGCTTTACCCCTGGGATTACCAGGATAATATTCATAACCACATTCTGTACACTTAGATTTTCTTTTATCACCACATGGATCACCCGGGCTGTCTATGGTCCTCTCACTTCCCTTTGGTCCTGATGAGCAGAAGAAGTAGACCAAATCAGGTTTGTAAATTTTTATTGCATTTATGATTGGCTCAGGTGAACCTCCAACCGAGAGTACGAGTATCTTTTCCATACTTATTCTCCTTGAATTTCAGACTTCCTGTTACGAAGGCATTGTCCAGGTTTTGTAAGGGTAATAAACTCAGGAAAATCCCCTTCAAATGCTATTTCACCCAGCAAATAGCTCATTTCCCACTTTCCATCGCAATGAAGTCTTACAAGCCTGTGTAACCTACTTAATAGATTTCTCATTATTATGATGAAATTTATATCAACTGTATTTTTCCCTTAATATTTTATCCTTTTGAGTGTGAAAAAGCGAAATATAACTTATAATATTTGGTTATACTGCTAATCCCAAACCATACCAAACCCCCTACCCCCACTTCCGCTTACATTCCGACTTTTTCAAAAGCATCTTTCAAAGCCTTCATTTAGAGTAGTAATTTGCGAACCAGAACTACAAATGCTAACCTCAAACGCCCCTTTGCCATTTCATTTGGTAGGGTAAACTCCCCCCGTCACCCGTACACAGTCACATCCGGTACTGTCTCTTTGATTCGCGCCAGTGCATCAGCCGGCACATCAATCAGTACGCGTTCTTCCTTGAGTTTGGATCTGAGTATTTTCAACATCTGCTCACCAGGTGTTACATAGACAATTGTTTTCTCATTCTCGAAGTGCATTTCTCCAACTATCAATATGCCGTGTGGGGTTTTGGAGATTATCTTCACATTCCATGTTTTTGTGCTGTTGTCGTAATACACATCTCCGGCAGATATGTGATTTCCCATATTTTCTATAAGGTACTCCTTAGCAGTTTCATACATTTCTCTGGACTTCATTGTTTCACCTTTTGAAGTTTGATTACCCAGCATTTTAAAGCTGACCATGCCTGCATAAACCTATCAATACTACATTTTGCATTTTTACCATCTGGAATATCTGGATCATGATAGGTAATATTGTTTTTATCTAATCCTGTGATCACTATAAAATGACCGAAACCTTGTATTCCTCCATATAGTATTCCGGCATCAAGCAATATAATGACTGGATTGCCATTTTCTAATGTATATTTTAAATAATTTAGATCTTCATTTTTAAAAGCACCTGCATCGAATCCAAAAACTTTTGAACCTTTTGCCAGTTGCAATGGAGTGGTGCCAAGTTCGGTTGTGCCGCATGCCTTTGATACATCTTCTTCTGATGCCGAAGTGCCAAAGTATTTTAGCAGCATTCTAAGGCATGCCGGACCACAGGTATACCATTTCTCTTGTTTGTAGTATGGTACTTCTGATACTTCCATTAACCATTTTTTGTTTTATAGTCTGATATAATTTCCGACTGGCACTTCACATTAAGGTATTCCAATCTTTAGAATCAAAAATAGCAATTTTAATCCCATAAAAACATACCCACACAAATCAGTGAAGAGCTGAAAAAAAGGAGATCGAGAAACCTAAAAGGATAATGTTTCAATCCCCTAAAACGGGTCT
>JACUTQ010000227.1 GCA_014859725.1 Methanosarcinales archaeon
GTTTCTTCTTAATAATATCATAAAAATCATCTTCCATAATTCATGCTTTATATCTGCAAATAAGTTTGTAATTACACTGACTGCAAAATTTCCCTGGACATGCCGTGAAATCCCTTTTCATAATCCCGTCAATGTATTTTTCTGCGGTTGCTCCGGCAACCCGAAGCGCCCCTTCACTCACATCCACCGGGTCAGTGGTTGCATTCTCAAGAAAAGACACCGAACCTTTAGTTACAGGCTCACCAACCATCTTTAGCCCTGTTGTATAAAGCTGCACCTGCATAGCCAATTCCTCTTTGGAAATCACTGAATCTGAAGTCTTGTAGTCACGGATTTCAAGGTTAGCCTCATCGTGTAATATTACGTCCACTTTTCCCATTACTGTGGCTCGTTGAAGCGGGAATTCAATACGGCTTTCCACTTCTTTGATACGGTTCATGTCATCTTCATGTGTATCAACAAAATTTAGCAGTTTATCCAATGCTGTCCTCTTAGCATTATCCGTCATTTTCGGACCGGCAAATGGGAGGTGGAAATTATCTTCAATTGCCTGCATAATAGCGCTCTGAGGATTATACCCCTCATCACGTATGAGTTCACCCGCGCGCCGAAGGCAAAAATGCAGTGTGTTACCATATCCAAGCATAGGGTCCAATCCAGGCTGATAATTCCATACATGCCTGAGCATGTAAAGTGTTGGACACTTTCCGTATGTTATGAGTTCACCAGCTGCAAAAGTCTGTATCTCTTCAATATCCCCTGTGTTCTCAACCTTGCAAAGTGGTAGTGTGTCATCAACTACTAATTCAACCATTTTAGAAAGATTCAGACCATCAGTGATAAACTCGCTTGGACTTACTTTATTGCTAATTCTTTTAAAATAGCTCACTACAAGTGTTTCTTTTGCCCTGGTAAGAGCAACATAAAAGAGCTTTCTCTCGCTGTCCACATCACCTTCATACTTATCCACATCAAAGACATCTCTTGGTATGAGCCACTTCCTCTTCCTGCCTGTCATGGTAGATGGAAAACGTCGAGCAACCATCGCTGGAATAAATACAACAGCCCATTCCAGCCCCTTCGCCTGGTGAACTGTCATGAGCTGCACTGCATTCACACCCCTTGTATCATCACCAGCCTGTTCTTCATAAGAAGATGTGGCATAGAGGGTCATGTACCAGAACAATCCCTTCAGGTCTCGTACCCAATTCCTCTTCCTGCCACCGAGCATATTGGCAGTTTCATAATCGGAAAGAATGGTGCCAAACCGTCCAAGATTTGCCATGATAACCATGTGGTTGGGATTCGTCGGCTCAAGATCATGGAATCCCAGAATAATCAGTAGTTCCTGGAATATTCTTGTAAAATCGGGATATTCAGCACCAAGCGCAGACTCTTTCCATTTTATCAAAGATGAAGAGACTTTATCTGACAATGGTAGATCAGGTACGCCAGTTCTCCAGTTATCAAGTGCTGAATAAACAATATCATCCCCTTCAAGCGTATCTTCTTCTGATTCATCTTTCCAGAATGCATCATCAAATAACCATGCAAAAAGTTTACCAACCGCTTTAATCTCATATCGCCTGAAAAGACCAACTTTACCCCCCACCATTACCGGGATTTTTCTTTCCCTGAAAATGTCAATGAATAAGGGTGCTGATGTTTTAACACTCCTGAATAATATACCAATGTCACTGTATGAGCAGGCACCACTGTTTACATGGGATTCTATCTGATCTGCAATCCATTCCGCTTCTTCAGCCGCATTTTCGAATTTACCGAGATATACCGCACCCTCCTCTTTTCGTGTTGGTTCAAGGTGTGCATATTTTGTTTCAAAATTATCGGAAAATTCATTTGCAATTTCAATTATGGCTTTTGCACTTCGCCTGTTTTCAGTTATGGGTATAGTCTCTGTGTCAATATAATAAGTGGTAAAATCTTCAAAACAATCTTCATCAGAACCCCGCCACTGGTAAATAGTCTGTCTTGGATCACCAACAATAAATATCTGGGAGCCTTCACCTATAAGACGAATAAGCTTTTCCTGCGCCCTGTTTATGTCCTGATACTCATCCACAATGAGGTATTTCACATGAGCAAGTACATCTGGCTTGGTACTGAGATTCTCTATTGTGAGATTGATCATGCGGTTAAATGTGAGGCGCTTATGTGAATCTAAAATTTCCTCGTATTTATCAAATTGTTTTAAAAAATCAGATGCTGATTTTTTGAGTTTGTCTTTAGGGATTAATTCCCCGTAAACAACATTTGAAGTGTTCAAGAATGTTTCACAATTAGTGGAATATTTTCCATTATTTCCGAGTCCTATTTCCCATCCAACTCGCATCAAGAATGCCATTTCTTGATTTTCATCGAGAACATCGTAATCCCCAAAGCTAAAATAATCTTCTAATAAACGTGAACAATAGCCGTGAATAGTTCCCACAAACATATCACCCAGCCGAGCACAGATTTCATCTCCACCCAGATGCTTTATTCTATCGTATATTCGGCTTTTCATACTCTGGGCTGCTTTTTCAGTGAAAGTGAATGCAACAATGGATGATGGATCAACTTTTTTATGAATTAAAAGATACACAATCTTCCGGGTCAATGTTTCAGTTTTTCCTGCCCCTGCTCCAGCAATTATCCTGATATGTTCACTATCTGATAGAACAGCAGATTTTTGACTTTCTGATAATGGCTTAGGTTCATTTATGATTTTATCAAACAACTTAGTTCCATCCTTCGCACATATTTAAAGATAATTAATTGTTTATAAAATCTTTGAATACTTTTTGGACAAAAATACTTGGAATTCA
>JACUTQ010000228.1 GCA_014859725.1 Methanosarcinales archaeon
GAGTGGCATTTCTGCAATTCAGGATATGACTTTCTTGTCACAGCGTGTGCATCCGCGTCATCCGTGGAATCCGTGTTCCATCACAATATTACTCTTTACCGATGACACATGCATCCCCTCTCGCCTTCACTCTGCCCGGGTGCCCCTCCTGATCTGCTCAGCCTGCCCTTGTGGTGTGGGGGGTGGCAGGCGCTAGGCTAACCCATGCTCTTTATTCTGAGATGAAATACAGGCAGTTAGAAGGAGAAACTGGAAGAAATAGCGAAAAAAACCAACTCATCAGTAAGCAAGTGGGTCTATGATTTTTTTAGAGGTGAAAATATAAAAAAAAATGAGGGGATATTACGTCCCCTGTTTCTTCTCTACTATTTTTCCAATACCTAAACTAATCACCAGCACTAACAAAGTACCAATAATTATTGCTCCAACCTCACCGAGTTTGCCCATCCCCTCGATAGAATAGTCAGCCATGGGTGCCTCATATTCAAGTGGCGTCCTCTCCCCGATTATTTCCTCAGCTTGTTCTTCACTGCCTCCCCCTAACAGTTGTATGAGGTTCTTATCAAGACCATCCGGATTGCTGGAAGCCAGAAATGGGGCAAGTATCGATATGATGATCGCGATAACTGCTCCGGCAATTATTATCTTATTATTGCTCATGCTGCCACCCCTGCCAATGATCTTTCTGATATTATATCAGGTCGGGTCTGCAATATAGCCCTGACAACAATGGCAGTTATCAATCCTTCACCAACTACTCCGATAACTGCATGATAAAGCCCCATAAACATCAATCCTTCTACTAATGGAAACGTGCCTGCAATATACATTTCTACTCCACAGACCAATGCTGCTATGAAGATTGATAACCATCCGGCAGCGAACGAAGCACTCAGCATTCCAATACTATTTTTCAAGGCAATATACGAATAGAATCCAACAAAACCTCCGATAACGCCCATGTTAACAATATTAGCTCCCATTGTCGTAATGCCCCCATCCCCGAACACAAAACCCTGTACTACCAATACCAGTGTGAGCAACAGGACAGCGGCGAAAGGGCTGCCCAGGATGATAGCGGCCAGCGCTGCCCCCACCATATGTCCGCTCGTACCCCAGGGTATGGGTATGTTCATTGCCTGAATGGCAAATA
This sequence comes from Methanosarcinales archaeon, assembly GCA_014859725.1. Taxonomy (NCBI): domain Archaea; kingdom Methanobacteriati; phylum Methanobacteriota; class Methanomicrobia; order Methanosarcinales; species Methanosarcinales archaeon. Next base: position 1,154 of record JACUTQ010000228.1, read on the forward strand.
TCCCTGCTGCCAGAGCTGCCAGCATGGGTACTTTCATTTCATCCATTTCTTTACCTGCCCAATCAAGGGACTTTATTATAAATGCCAGAGCAATCAGCCAGTAGATTACTGCCTGACCCAATGGTATCAATCCATCTCCAATATGCATAATATCAACCTCAGTAATATATAGTAATACTTTTATTAATAATGGTATTACTAAATCATACAATATATTTATTGTATAAGTAATTTTTGTTATAAATTCTGGTTGAATTGACAAATACGATTTCCGTCAAAAGAAACATTATATTATATTGCTAAATATATTTTTCAAATAGATTGTAGGATCTATATTGGTAATACTAAATATCACATAGATTCCCAGGAATGTTCCAATCATACTTCCCAGATTTGCCAGAGCAGCGACCAGAAGAATACGGAATAATCTATTATTATACATTTGACCAAAAGTCTCAGCTTCAATAATTTCCTTAAAGTCATCGCTGGACGGAGGTCGTTGCTTTGCTTCCATAAGCCCGGCAAACCAACCAGCTGCCATCATCGGGTTCAATGATGTGAGCCAGGCAACTAAAAATGCTGTCATAATTGATTTGGGATGTCCTCTTGCTAATGCAGCACCAGCTGCACTTAAAATCCCATTAATAATAAACCAAATTCCCAATGCGATAAGCAGCATGTTCAATGGCAGGGTACCATTAATGATTGCCAGAATTACTAATAAAAACATACAAATAGCCAGAGCAACGAAAGCCAACCCGATTATCTTGAATACACTGAATCTTTTTTGATTTACACTTACCAGTTCTTCAGGTGGGGGCAGGGTTTCCGGGTGTTCCAGGTATTTTGTAATGCCCTCTCTATGTCCGGCTCCTACTACTGCTACGATCCGGCTGGATTTACCTGCTTCCAGCAGGTTTCTGGCCATGTATGCATCCCTTTCATCCACGAACACTCGTGCTACAGATGGTGCAAAATGTCGCAACTCTTCCATCAATTGCGTGACCACATCCTTGTCTGTAACAGATTCGATATCAATCTCCTCACCTTTGAGACCGATAGAAGCTCCAACAAGGGCCCAGGTCATTTTCAATTTCTCCCACAGGGACATATTCTGCCAGAAACGTTGCAGTGTTATCTGGATATCCCTATCGATAAGTACTATCCGGGCACCTATGGATTCAGCCTTATTAATGGCCTCTAGCATTTCAGCCCCGGGATCAACACCAAGATCTTTTCCGATCTTTTTCTGGACAAATGCCAGCAGCCAGTGTACCAGGAAATAATATGGTTTATTACCTCCCAGTATGTCCTTGGCCGAGATCTTTTTTGTCTCAACCTCCTGGGTTAATGCCTGGTACCTGGCATGACATAATTCTACTGCTACCCCATCAGGGCGTTCACGTTCAATTGTCTCTTCAACTTCGGCAACACTTTTTTCAGAAACATGAGCAGTGCCCACTAAAATTATATTTTCAGCAGGATTGTCAGAGATTTGTCTCTTAATTTCTTCAGAATTTGATACTCTGAATGAGTAATTAATAGTATAATTATTTTCTATTTCTTCTGAATTCATTATTTCACCGGTATTAAAACCGAAACTTTAAGAATCAGGTTATATTATTTAATGTATCAACACATAACATGTGCGAACTTAACTTATACTTT
>JACUTQ010000229.1 GCA_014859725.1 Methanosarcinales archaeon
GTTACGAATTGTTTGAGAATGGATACTGTGCCCGAGTAAAAACTGGTCCCAATATATTACTGGCAAAGTGCAAAAGGTCATGAGGTGGATTTTTTAATAAAGGAGGGCTTGAAAGCCAGCCAGTTGATACAGGTTTGTTTCGATGTTTCAGATGCCGAAACAAAGTCCCGTGAGATAAGGGGTATGGTTGAAGGATTGAATTATTTTGACCTTTCAAAAGGTACGATCATAACTTCAGACTATTTCCACGAAGAAATTGTTGATGGGAAAATGTTACGTTACGTACCGCTGTGGTACTGGCTGCTTGAAAATTGAATGGGTATCATGTACGACTTCCCGTACCCAATATTGAAAGCAGTCTTTCCTTTGAGATCCTTTATGACGGCATATCTCGTAGTATAAAGATCATAATGCTCTTGCCAGTTCAAGACGCTGTGAGTCGTCCAGATGGGTCTTTTCAAAATTATCCACATGGTGAAACCATTTTTTCCCTTTTCATTGCAATACACAGTACTTGCACATTTCCCATTATCTCCCAAGCAGTTTACAGGATTGACAGATATCGCTGGCCGTAGGCTCTCCACACTTCATACATCGGTTAAGGATTATCTGGGGGAATGTATGCCTTAGCGGTTCTGCCAGTTTATCAAGGCTTCGCAGCACTGCATATTTAGTGCCTGGATGTCTAACCTCAAAATCGTTAAGAATATCCCTGACCTCGCCCCTGATAGCTGTGTACGCATAAGGACATTCTGAAAAATCAACCGGGATATGGTTCAGCAGTGCATAAAGCGCCACCTCGCGTTCCGGGATATCACGCAGGGGTTTTGAGCGCAGGATCAGGCCCGGTTGGACACAACCTGGTGACATCCTGACGAGCCGCTCTACATCACCCCGCAGTAGATTCATCATCACAGTCTGGGCCTCATCATCCAGGTTATGTCCCACAGCCAGCCTGGTAGCTCCTGCTTCCCGTGCAGTCTTGTTCAGAAGATACTTCCGCAGGGCACCACAGTAGCTACAGGGCCCCTTCTCTCCTCCTCTGGCTACGATCTCGTCAAGGCTCTTGCCGTATTCGGCTTTGAAACTGGCAATTATATGCTCCACTCCAAGAGATTGTGTAAATTCCTTAGCGTACTCTAACGTTTCTTGCCTGTACCCTTTAATACCTTCATCAATGCTGATAGCGATAAGAGTGATGTCAGGTCTATTGCCAAATAATTTTTTCAAAATATACAGCAGCACTGAACTGTCCTTACCACCGCTTAAACCCACTGCAATGGTATCTTCTCTATCTACCATTCGGTGCTGTCGGATGGTATATTTGACCTTACGTTCCACATCCTCGATAAAATGGGGAGTGCACAGGTGGGCTCCGCTATATGGCTGGAAAGTAACTGCCGTTTTGCTGCATTTTCTACATTTCACAGGAATTAAATTGAGTCGCAAGATGTTATATTTAATGCGTACAAATTGAGATAGGTATGTTAAATGATATTCCAGCAGTGTTCAAATCCCTGGAGCCCAGGGATTTTCGCGTATTGACAGGCATTGAAGTTGGCATGAAATACTATGAATGGGTGCCATTATCTGAAATATCCAAATATACCAAGATCACCGAGAGTGAACTCAATTATATATTGAAGGGATTAGGGATCAAAGGACTGCTGAAACATCAAACCGTACCCTATGAAGGATACCAGATATATTTTGAAGGATATGACCTGCTGGCGTTAAATGCACTGGTTAAACGGGGATCACTATCAGCTATCGGGGAAGAACTGGGTGTTGGCAAGGAATCGGTAGTCTATGAGGGATTACGTGATCTGGTGGGTGGTATCGGCCAGCAGCCAGTCATTATCAAGTTTCATAGGGAAGGACGTACAAGTTTCAAACAGGTAAAGCGGAATCGGGAACATCTGAAAGATATTTTCCACTTCTCCTGGATATATGCTGCACGACTGGCTGCCAAAAGGGAATTTGAAGCGCTTAAGAAGGTTTATCCAGATGTTAATGTTCCTGAACCAATTGATCACAACCGAAATGTTATTGTTATGGGTATTGCAGAAGGAGGAGAATTATCCAAAACAAAAGTGATTGAACCTGAATGGTACCTGGACAGGATCATTGAACAGATTGCATTAGCCTATTCAAAGGAATTTGTTCATGCTGATCTAAGTGAGTATAATATCTTTGTTAGTGACGATAAAGTCACTATTATAGACTGGCCTCAGTATGTGGATGTGGAACAGGAGAATGCAGATGAATTGCTTATGAGAGATATTTCAAATATACTGGCATTTTTCAATAGGAAATATGGCATTGTCCGGGATCTTAGTGAAGTTCTGGATCAGGTTAAACGTTGATTGTGACTATGTCATAATTTTAATATGTTATTTTGATTCAATAATTAATGAAGACCAGGTTTTCAACAACAAATTCGAAACAATTTTATATTTTGGAAAATTATATATATATATCTACCACTTGATTTGAAAAACATGAGGATAAGAGTAATTAATTCAAAAAATGAGATCAATACAATTGATCGTAATGAAGAGTTTGTCCACCTGGCTTTTAGACCTTCTAACAAAGATATCCTTGCTATTGTTCAATCATGTACTAATCTTAAAGCCATTCATATTCCCCGGTCCTATGAAAAGACAGTATCTAATTCTGTCTATATGCTATTGGAAATGAAGAAAATTGGTATCTTCTTCAAATTAAATGGTAAATGGGAAAATATATTTTTATGGAATC
>JACUTQ010000230.1 GCA_014859725.1 Methanosarcinales archaeon
CGTGCCGTTCTTAGAGGGCTTGGGGCCGGCAACGGCCTCCGGCTACTCGGCGATGAAATGAAAGTTACAAGTCCGGTTCTTAGAGGGCTTGGGGTCGGCAACGGCCCCCGGCTACTCGGCGAGAGGGTGGCGAAAGCCACTCTTTTACTCTAGCCAAGAAAAAAGAAGGAGGTAATCAACAATTCTTATAGATCAGTTCCTATAATCAATTTTCCTGATTCAGGAGCTTTTAAGCATTAAGGACATTATTCCTGCATTAACATTCGGTTCTGGTGGAAGGCCGGGCATACCAGCACCACCAAATAATTCATTATTTATCCTATCATTTATTTCCTTGAATATCATCTTATATGCGGTGCAGTGTGGGTCTACACCCCTTATTTCACCTTCATTAGGTGCTATGGCATTGTAAGGGCATCCACCCCGACAGGAATTAATGTAGCTGCAATCCCCACATTTTTTATCTACATATTCCTTATATTGGTCCATAAGCTTCCATGCGTAAGACCGGGCAAGATCTTCCACACTTGGATGGTCATACACATTGCCCATAACATATTTTGGCATACCTACAAATCGATAGCAAGGATATATGCTTCCATCAGGTCCAACCGCAAAGGTATCTCCCATACAATCGACGAAAGTACACACACTGCCGCGACCTGTGAACACACATTTACACAGGTGGTCAATATTCATAATTTCTATATCATTTATGTTTTCCAGATATTTATCTAGCAGATAAATTAACAATTTTCCATATTCTTCCGGATCAAGTGCCCATTTATCAGGGTTTTCATCACGTAAAGATGGAAGTGCAGGATGTAATTTAAGAGTTAGACCATTTTCCAGGAAAAAATTGAAAATATCTTCCTTGAATTCTACAGAATAGTTTGTGAAGGTGCTGATAAATCTCACTGTAAGACCATTGGCTTTGGCAATTTCATACCCCTTCATGGTCTTCTCATAATATCCTTTCCCTCTTTGCAGGTCATTAAGCTCCTCGGGACCATCTATACTGGAACCTATGGGAATATTATACTCAGCTAAAATTTGGGCTAGTTCGGGGGTCATTTTCCAGAGATTTGTCTGTAGAGCAAAAGCCGCTTTCTGATCAACCAAACCCTCAGCCAATAATGGTAACGCTTCTTTGAAAAAATCTGCGCCAGCCAGGAGGGGTTCTCCGCCGTGGAAGGTAAATGTAACAGGATCATCCCTGAAACCTTTGAGCCATTTAACCACTTCTTTAATTGTTTCAATGCTCATTATTGGAGACCCTTCCTCCGAACTCCAGCAGTAACTACAATTCGAAGGACAGCCCAAAGTAGGGATTATCATCACGTGAAAAGCCATAAAACACCTTCTTTTAACTTCCATCCAGCTTCTTTAAAGTATTAATAGTTTTCCTGCCCCCACAGGTAAATAACTAAATTGAACATTTTTATTAATATTATTTTTCGAAAAACAAAACATTCAAATGAATATAAATTTAAAATGAGTATTTAAGTTGGATTGATTCAAAACAGCAACAATAGTGACTAAAATTGAGAAAATATTCAAGAATGCCGCCAAACTCATTAAATGAAAAAACGGATCAATAAAAATAGTCTCATTTTTCAAACATCTGTTAAATAGAGGTTAAAAATGAGTGAAAGCAGTATTAATTTATGCAGTTGGAACTAAGTTTATTAAAAATAATAAAGATGATATGATATCAGTTATGCAATTACTTCAAAGTACAGTGCTTTGACCGGACATTCCTTGACACAAATACCACAGGAATCGCACAGGTTGTAGTCTATTACGGCCTTACCTTCTGTTACTACAATGGCCCTGGGCTCAACAGGACAACTCCTCTCACAGGTGCCGCACCCAGCGCAGATTTCTTCTTTCCATAATAATTTATTATCTTGTGCCATTTTGATACACTCACTAATGTTCTTATTGCGTTCTAAGTCAATACTCGGGTATATTTTATAGTTACTGGTATAAGGAATAATACTCTTGTTTTATCTTATTGGGTCTTATTATGTTATTGATCTAAAATGTAATATGACCGGGTATATAATGCATCTAACAGAGGTTTATGAAAAACTGCTGTCTTTGTTGGGTCACCAGCATTGGTGGCCTGCTGACACTCCTTTTGAAGTAGCTGTAGGAGCACTGCTGACCCAGCAGACCCGATGGAACAATGTGGAATGTGCTATTTCAAACCTAAAGGAACATTCCATTCTCGACCCTGGGGCACTGGCTTGTGTGAACACTGAAGTCCTGGAAGAATTAATAAGATGTACAGGTTTTTACCGCCAAAAATCCAAACGATTGAAAAAACTGGCAGAATTTTTTTCTTTTAATGGAGACACCATGTCTGTCCGACCCGTGAATGAGCTACGTAAGGACCTGCTGGAACTGGATGGTGTGGGAGAAGAGACTGCTGATAGCATCATTTTGTATGCTGCCGACAAACCCAAGTTCGTGATCGATGCATATACCAATAGAATCCTTGCCTGTCTTGGTATTAACGGAAACTACCAGACACTACAGCAAATGTTCGAGTCTGAACTGGAACCAGATGTGGACCTTTATAAGGAATACCATGCCCTGATAGTGGAATATGGTAAACAGTACTGCCAGAGGAAAAAATGTGAAAATTGTATTTTATTAGGAAACAGTACTTCCGAATAGCCCTACTTCCGATTTAAGATAATTAACTAATTACAGCA
>JACUTQ010000231.1 GCA_014859725.1 Methanosarcinales archaeon
AGAAGTCTTCAAATGATTCAAACTTATTATCGGCAATAAAGTGGTTTTCAAGGAAAGAAAACGGATTTTCTACCTTTCCCTTGGTCTATACAGTCAAATGCACCTAATCTAAACTTTGAGATACAAATGTTCCAGGTCACCCATCCTTTCCACCCATTTTATGGAAATGAGTTCGAGATCATAGAGTGCCGTTATGGATGGAATGAAGAGAGGGTATGGTTTTACAAACAAGACGGTACGGTAGGAACCCTACCATTGGCCTGGACAAATCTTCGGCCACCAGATCCCTATCTTGACATGAAAGAGGGGCATTCACCATTCCGTGTGGAAGACCTCCTGCAGCTATCTGATTTGATAAAGGAGATAATGAAATGACTCCAATTATTATTCGATATTTTGTAAATATAATTTTGCCGCATATGTTAAGAAGATTATGTTTATACATTCAATTGATAACGATTATTATAGTATATTCAATGATGAATGATTTAAAAGGCAAAATCTTATTAACAGATAATAACATATCTTCACAAGAGGCATATCATGAAGCAAAGCCAAACAAGCAAGCAAAAGGAGCAGTACCTGCAAAATCAGGGGGTATTAAATCCACACCCGGAACGTGTTCAGGACAAACTCTTTCTGGAGAACGAATTTTTCGACCCGCTAGACCTGCTCCAGGTCCGATACGAGATGATACGATGCCATCAGATAGACAAGGCTACCGTTACAGAAACATCAAAACGGTTCGGTGTCTTCCTTCATCGTCGGACCATCGAGCGAGGACTTGCCAGTGCCAAAAAAAAGAGTCAGACCTAAAAAAAAACACACGAATTTCCGAATTTCGTTTTTCAAAGGCGGGACGACCTTGATCGATCAATATGAACAGCTACGGGCATCAATGATCTCACCTAATGTAGAACTGCAAACACCAAGCTATGGTGTTTTCATGTTGCATGGAATGTTGGGATGGATCAGGGCACTTCCAACCCTTGCACCAACACCTGAGGAAAAATCAGAATATACAGGAATCGAATCCAGGGTAAAAGTTTCTAAGATCCAATCGGAAAACTACAGCAATGTCGTGAATGTATTAGCGAATATGGTCGTCTGCTGTCTGGGGGGAGACCATGAATGATCCCAAAATAACCTCCGATCACCTTCACAAGGTAGCGTATCTCTATGTTCGCCAGTCATCCATTAGACAGGTGATCGAGAACAAAGAGAGTACACAACGGCAATACGCCCTTAAGAACAGGGCTCTGGCTCTTGGCTGGAAGTTGGATCAGATCATCGTGATCGATGACGACTAGGGTCTGTCCGGTACCAGTACGCAGGATCGAAAGGGCTTCCAGCGACTTGTAGCTGAAGTGGGATTGGGGAAGGTAGGACTGGTAATGGGGCTGGAAGTATCACGATTGGCACGAAACAATACCGACTGGCACCACTTACTGGAGATATGTGCTCTGACAGATACACTCTTACTTGATGAAGATGAGTTATATAATCCTGGATTCTTCAACGACAGATTGCTGTTAGGTTTGAAGGGCACAATGAGTGAAGCTGAAATCCACTTCTTGCATGCTAGATTGCAGGGAGGGATACTCAACAAAGCAAAGCGCGGTGAGTTGAAGATGCGCCTACCAGTGGGCTTTGTTTACGATGATTCGGGGAACACTGTCATCGATCCCGACAGACAGGTTAAAGAAGCTGTGGAACACTTGTTCTCAACTTTTAAGCGGAAAGGGAGTGCCTAAGCCGTGGTTAAACATTTCCGTGAGAAAAATTTAAAGTTCCCCGCACATGTGCGAAGTGGTCCCAATGCAGATGAGATTGTTTGGAAACCCCTGTATCATTATAGGGTGCTGCAGGTGCTACATAATCCCCGTTATACAGGCACTTTCGTCTTTGGCCAGACCAGAACCAGGAAGAATCCCATAGATGGGAAAGCTAAGGTCCAGAATATTCCACAGGACCAGTGGAAAGTCATTATACCAGAAGTCTTTGAAGGCTACATCTCCTGGGAACAGTATCAAAATAACCAGAAGCAACTTGCAAACAATGCTGCAGCACACGGTAAGGACCGACGTCGCAGCCCACTTAGATCAGGTCCTGCTTTAATTCAAGGGATGGTGTTATGTGGTAAATGTGGGCAAAGAATGACTGTCCGTTACCATAAATACGACAGTGAATTGGTACCTGACTATGTATGTCAACGACAGGGAATCGAAACTGCAACAAGGCAATGTCAGTTCGTTCAGGGTGGGCCTGTTGATGAGATTATTAGTAAGATGCTCTTAGAGATGATGACACCCACTATATTGGATGTTTCGATGAAAGTTTTTGAAGAGATACGAACTCGCCATGAGGAGTTAGTACAACTTCATCGGACCGAATTAGAACGTGCCCGTCACGAAGCTGAATTGGCTCAACGCCGGTTTCTCATGGTGAATCCCGATAATCGGTTGGTGGCCGATAGCCTCGAAAGCAGATGGAATGAAGCCCTGCGTACTGTGACCGAACTCAAAGAGAAGTACGAATGTGTAATTGCAGAAAATGAAAATGATCTGACATCTGATAATGTTAAGCGTATCCAAAAGCTAGTGTCATGACAATTTAATTATGGAACATAATATTTTGACAATTTCTCGTCAG
>JACUTQ010000232.1 GCA_014859725.1 Methanosarcinales archaeon
TTGTACTCTCCGAACTTTTCAAGATACTGCTGCTTCTCTGCTTCGTGTATCTCCTTAATATCCTTCTCATCCATCAGCCACACGATAAAGTCAAGTCCCACAATATCAAGAATCGTCTTTAGGCGAAGATCAAGCTTTTCGTAGAGGTCAAGCTCCTTATCGATTTCTGTTTCAGGTTTAAAATTATATATCAAAAGTTTCTTTGGATTAGTAATCCTGAGTGCCCTGCCTGCCCTTTGCACAAGTAACACAGGATTATAAGGCAGATCGAAATTAATAACTGATACTGCTCTCGGTATATTAACACCTTCAGAAAGAATGTCAGTCGTAAGAATAATATCGACATCCCCTTTCTGGAAACGTTCTATCAATTTATCCTTAGACTTATCACTGGCACCATGGATGTAATCAATCTTTTCAATATCACCGTTGAGCGATTTATAAAGATAATCAATAGTATCCTTGTACTGGGAAAATACAATAGTAGGTTTTCCATCACGCAGGTTATCCTGAAGTATCTCTTTTAAGTTCTGGATCTTTTTATCATCCTTATAAGGTATCTCTTCAAGCTCACCAAAAACCTCTTTGAGCGTATTAAGCATTTCATCTATCAACGCCAGATCGCTGGAATGGTTAGCTAAAATCTGTTCTTGAATCGAACTGTCCTGTTCATGGAACGAATCAAATATCACACGGTGACGTGTTTCATCAATAACAGCCCGATACTCTTGTTTTCCAAGTTCAAATGGTAGGGTATCCAGATTATCCCTATCTATCCAGACGCCTTTTTCAAGAGTTTCCCTGTAAAGAGCGAACCGTATTTTAAGGTAATATACGCTCTTGTAGAATGCATAAAGACTGCTTTCAAGCCTTTTATATAATTGCCATTTGTACCAGAATTGCAGATTTTTATCGTCTTTATAACCCTGACCATCCCACAATTTGGCAGGCTCATATTTTAGATTCGCCAAAAAAGTGATGATGTTATCGAATATTTTCTCTTTATATTCATCAGGATAAGTAAACGACACCTCTCTTGTGTCAGGTTCTTCATATTTCAATTTTTCCCCTGAAAGTTTCCACAGGTCTTCCTTAAAATGATCCTGCACAATGCGCCACGTTATTTTCAGGTTCAGTTCCTTTTCAATCCGCTTTATCTTTTCAAGTAGATCCTTATTGAGCTCATATTTAGAATCTTTGAGCTCCCTGCTGGTCGTGTCATAAAGTTCCCGAAGTCCCTGACCTTCAAAACGTGAAACATTTTCACCTTGATAGAACAGGTCGACCAAGCTGAAAAGGTCTTTAGAACTCAAATTCACCGGAGTTGCAGTGAGAAGAAGCACCTCTGCGTTTCCATTACTTTTTATCAGATTTTGGATATTTTGTCGTCTGTTATTCTCATTCCTGTAGTGGTGTGCTTCATCAGCCACGATTAAAGAATATTTATCTGAATACGTTCTATGGTCAAAAACTCCCTCGTCTGCATCCCCATATGGTGGTTTCTGGAGGATTCCCATCGAAATCATGTCCATGTGATCAAATATTCCAAACTCTTCCAGATATCCTTTCCATTCCGTTTCCATTCTGGGCGGATAAATAAGTAAACACCTTTTGTCAGGATTCTGCTTAAGATATGCCTTCATAGCCTGTGCAGCAACATAGGATTTACCAAGACCCACAGAGTTTGCAAGAATATATCCACCGTATTTCTGAAGGCGCTCCATTACAATATAGTAGCTTAAATTTTGGAATTCGAGGAGGATATTCTCATCACCTTCAACCTCATCTTCAAGCAGATACATTTTGTTCAGCAGGTGGATAAGTTTAGTAAAAAAGTTCATGGGATGTAGATAGATGTACTTAGATTCTTTGACATTCTCGATAATAGCAAGCATATTCAGGTCTTTGCTTGCCATCCCCCATAAGGCATCGAACCAGTCCCTGAAAAGTTCCCGCGTCTCGCTGGTAGTTTGCATTGGTATGCAGAGTTCGATATTATCAGTCAATCCGGCTTTTGTGAAATTTGCAGAACCTGCCCAGATATCATCAGGAATAGAAGATCGTAAATAGAAATTATAAATCTTTACATGGAATTTCCTGTCAAGAAACACCCTGAACTCAATCAAGTCATTCTTAACCAGATTTTCAAGTAGTTCAACTGTCTCATCGTTAAAATTACTGATGTTATCTCTAATAATGGAAAGCAGGATTTCCTTTGTAAATTTACTTGTCTCGCGCCCCATTACAACTCGTATCGGAGCTTTGCTGTCCCATTTTTCATCATCAGCAACATTCTTAAGGATATCATTAACTTTTAAGTCATTGAAAATATTATATGACTCTTTGAAACCTGAAAAAAATAGATAACCAGTACCAATATCCATTCGAAGTCCAAAGTCTGAAGGGGTTTCAATACATTTTGCTGCATAATACTCAAATATCTCTCTGACAGCCCCTTCTTTTCCATCCTCGATCACAGCAGCATAATTATCCACTACCTTCGAAAGAATATTATTCATCTTTTTTCTCCCTGGCATTCAAAGAGAATGCATCTATTATAAAATATTATATAGTGCGCAGTGAAAGTATTTAGTAATAATTATTCAAATAT
>JACUTQ010000233.1 GCA_014859725.1 Methanosarcinales archaeon
AATATCGAAAAATCACATAATTTATAGTCGATTTCCTATTCGGAATTTTACCCACTTTAGGGGTATTCAAAAATATACATGTACTAAAAAATAGGTATATTTACGAGTACGGAGGTATTTAAAAATATATACAATATCATCAAGATGAGCCCTGTGATATGGGTGTACCAGAGAGGGGCTGGAATCAGTTCAATATTAACCACAGAGGAACACAGAGAAAAGCAAAAACGCTCTGTGCACTCTGTGTCCTCCGTGGTTTTAAAATTAAATAGTAATATATTTCAACAGGTATGACGGCATACACACAACAACTGAATACAACTTCCCTAACTCACACCCGGCGCATATCCACCCCCACATAGCGACCCCCAGCAGGAGGAGGCATGAATCATATTCATAGTCGGCACCCTGTTTCACATTCCTGACTCTCCGGACCCAGGCTACATGAATCAACAAGGCTGGCTGCCACCATGCCCCCCTGACGGGCTGCGGTGGCAGGGACTGCTAATCATATTGCCCCAATTAAATTACTCTATAATTATATTTTCATGGACAGCCACACCTGTCTGCACCCTTATGTCTGGACAGCCGGTCAAGTGCATCAGGGGCAACGCAGGTGAGTGGAAAATGGCGGAGGGGAGTTAGCATTTCAGAGACTTTTTAATTTATTCTGGAATGGGTCATAGCAAAAAAGATTAACCGCAGAGGACGCGGAGGAACGCGGAGGGTTGTTATTTTTCTCTGCGTCCCTCTGCGTACTCGGCGGTTTTCCAGATCTACCCGAAAATAATAAAAAGTCTCGCATTTCAGGACACTGATTTAAAGTATCGTAAATCTGACATTCAATATCAAGAATAATAAGGTTACAAAGATTAACTTTACGTTAAATCCACAGCCTTAAATAATATCTTTATTAATTTAATTGCGATGAAACTTGAAGAGCGCTTAGATTTGCTAAAACAAAAAGTTCAAAATGATGACTTTCTGTGCGCAAGAGGACTTGGTAATGAGATTCCATTCTGGATATTTGACTATCCTCCTGAAAAAGAGTTGCTTGTCCGTGAAACAATCGATAAAATTACACTTAATCTGGGAAAAATATCTGTGAATGTCCTTGTCATTGATTTATTTGAAATGTGTCTGGAATTGTTGAATAATAAACTTAATAATGATACGATATTCGAATTTGAAAATAAGAACGGTTCAGATGAATTGCTTAAAAAACTGAAAATTATGCTCAAACCTGAAATCGTCAAGAAAGCTATACAAGTAAAGATGGAATCCAGTGGAGATGTTCAATTAATGTTTTTGACCGGTGTGGGTAAAGCGTGGCCTCTTGTACGGTCTCATTCAATTCTCAACAATTTACAACCAGTATTGGGCAATGTCCCGTTGGTAACATTTTACCCGGGAAAATATGACAATTATGAACTGAGCCTATTTGGAAAATTTACAGACGGAAATTATTACCGTGCATTTCCCCTTATCAATGATAAAATATCTGAGATCTTAGAGTGATAAAAATGTCTGCAAATGTTAAGATTGAGGACCTATTTCAGAAGGATATTAAAAGACAGATTGACGGGGTTATCAAGGTAGATAAAAACGATGATGATAGCGTCTATATCGAACTTGAGGAATATGTGGTTACGAAAGAGTCGTTGAAACATTTTGACAGGTTCTTTGACAGATATTACAGTGCCACTCATACACCAACAGATAAGATCGGGGCGTGGGTATCTGGTTTTTTTGGTTCTGGTAAATCCCATTTTATTAAGATCTTATCATACTTGCTTGAAAACAAAACTGTATATGATAAAACAGCTCTTGATTTTTTCAGACAAAAGATTCATGACCCTGAGATGTTCGGTACCATCGAAAAATCAGTGAATCATGGTACAAAGGATGTTATTCTTTTCAATATAGACTCCAAAGCAGGTGATAGCAAAGAACGGATCGTCAATATTTTGATGAGAGCGTTCAATGAAAACAGGGGCTTCTTTGGAGATGTCTTCTGGATCGCTGAACTTGAAGAACATTTGCAGGATAAGGGATTATACGATGCTTTCAAAGCAGAGGTATTAACATTAAGCGGTGATACCTGGGAAGAAAAAAGAGAATCATATGCTTTTAACAATGATGACATTATAGAGGCTCTTACCAATTGCGGATTTCAAAGCAGAGACGAATCTGTGCGGTTGTTTGAGAGTGACGGCCGAAATTACCATCTTGATGTTGAGAAGTTCGCAAAGAAGATTGATAAATACTGCAGGTCAAAAGGCAAAGACCATCAGATAATTTTCCTTATAGATGAGATCGGACAGTACATAGGCGAAGATAGTGAATTGATGCTCAACCTCCAGACTGTTGTGGAAGAGCTTGGTACAAAGCTGATGGGGAAGGCATGGGTGATCGTGACATCCCAGGCTGATATTGATACTGTTACAAAGGATAAGGTCAAAGGTAATGATTTCTCAAAGATACAGGCACGTTTTGATACGAGGCTGAGTTTATCAAGTGCAAATGTGGATGAAGTAATCAAGAAGAGGATATTGCTTAAGAAAGTAGAGCACAGTGAGATGCTTGCTTCATTCTATACTGAA
>JACUTQ010000234.1 GCA_014859725.1 Methanosarcinales archaeon
CTTCCACCACCCGCACCCACGGATGCGCCTTTATCTTCTCGATGTGCGCCTGAATCTCCTTATCGTTCCTGAGGCGCTGGTACACCTTTTCGATGGTTGCCATGTTGGCACTTTCAAACGCTGCATGCTCCTGCGCTTCGGGGGCGGTCAGGTCGCCTTCGAGCTGCGCCTTCCAGTGGAGGTCTGACCAGCGGTCGTAATTTATTGGTTCGAGGTGGGGGGCAACTTTAGCGGCGATTTGGGAATAGTAATATGGTTTGAGACGGAGCGAGGTGTTGATGGCTTGCGTACGTTTTGTGATTTTTGTGGTATGAGATTTATTCATTTGCTTGTGCCGCCTTTATTGCATCACAAAAATCTAATATTTGTACCATCAGGATATGTTCCTTTTCGTCTATCTTTTTTACTCAGTATTTCTGTCTCTGGTGGACTTGCATATTCCATCGGTTTCAAAATCTGTGTTTTGAAATGAGTTTCGCGATATGGTGTTTTGGTTATGACAAAATTTTCAATTTCCTTTATTGAAACCATTTTTCCTTTGAATTTGTTAAGGATTAAACTTTTCAGGTGTTGGTAATCTGGCTCATGTTCAAACAAAACAGTTTGATATGGATCAGTATTGTCTGAAAAACTGAACGTGCCAGTTTCATCAACTTTCCACATAGCACGCTTCATTTCTTTAAGCCCTTTGATACTATTTGTACAGAAAATTAAGTGATATATTGTTTGATTGAACTTATTTATCATTTCGAAGGAATGGACATAGTTTGCGACTGACTTTAAAGTATTTTGATAAAACGTAACAATATCTCCTGCATCCGAATCTTCTGTAATAACTTGCTGCCAATCAGGAGTGCCAAAAAGCGCATTAAAATGCTTATTTTTTGGCGATTCACCTTTGAATCTGTTCATAAATCCTGACATAAATGTAATAAGAACTTCACATTTCTTGTAACTCAGAAGCCGTTCAATAACTGAAAAAGGAGTATCCGAAAAACCAAATGGATCTATAAATGCAAATGTTGGGGCAATGTGTTTCTCCTGTTCGTTAAGATTGTCAAATATTGAAATAAGGGTTTCATCAAATTTGCTACATATAACTTCATATTTAATATTAGTTGGGAGGTCTATTTTATTTATCACATTTTCCAGATGTTCGCAACGATCTTTTTTTGCCTCAATAAATAAGAATAAAATTTTTGCATTTAATTTTATTTTATGGTTTATTGCTTCATTGATTGCAATAATTGGTGACCCAAGTTCACCGTTTGAATATTCACCAGGACCGGCAAAACCATCTATATACAAAATTCTACCATTAAACTTGCTTAAGATTGGGTACCACGCTTGAAGATATCGCTTCAATATTTCGTGTTTTGCTTGGGTATGAGGTTCTATAGGCCACGTTGTGGTTGATATGTTTGACTTTGACATAATCCTCACCACACACAATTGCATCTTATCTTCGTATAATCCATCTCTAGCTTCTCCCACATTCCTTTAGTTTCTTTACATAGTGCAACATTTTCATAATTATACTTTTCTTTTAAGTGATCCAAAATAGACCTATACATCAAATATCTCAGTTCAAAATCAACCTTCTTTCCCCAATTTGATTTCTCAGAAAGATATTCAACCCAGCTTTTATCTGCAGAATTGTTGATGGTGCTCTGCAATCCTCTCAATGAACCAAATGTAATTCTTTCAGGAACGAAATTGG
The DNA here is from genome assembly GCA_014859725.1 of Methanosarcinales archaeon. Lineage (NCBI taxonomy): Archaea > Methanobacteriati > Methanobacteriota > Methanomicrobia > Methanosarcinales > Methanosarcinales archaeon. The sequence goes on from JACUTQ010000234.1 coordinate 1,721, forward strand.
AAAACACATCATCCAGCAATTCAACATATTTTTGGTTCCAGTTTTCCACTGGAAGCATAGGGTCTATTCTTATTCTGATCGAATAACCGTTTTCGGACAGTTTTTTGGCAGCTTCCATTCTTTTTTCAACTTCTGGAGCTCCCTTTTCCCATCGTTTCGCGACTGAATGGGTATTGAATGTAAAACTTGGAATTATATTATTGGTGTCTAACTTTAAGATATTATCAATTTCATTTGATTTCGTTAAGAATAAGACTTTATGTTTACTTTGATTCTCAAAAAGTGATGCAACAAATTCAGAAAATGGATTTCCATTGCCTTCCCACATTAAAGAATCCGACAGTTCCCCACAGTTAAGAATTTCACTACCATATCCGTTATTAATCGTTTCATCGAAAAACGCCCTAAGATGCTTTTCTATTTTCTTATAATCCTTGATGACAGGACGCTTTTTTGTAGGTAACATTCTTAGTGTTCCTTGTAAGTAGCACCAAGCGCAATTATATGGGCATCCATAACTCCATTTCAATTCAAGAAAGTGGGGACATACTGCATCTGTTAGTTCCCGAGGAATTGGGGTTAGATCGAATCTCTTTATGATAGAGCCGTCACTAACTTGTTGAACCAATCGTTTTTTAGTGCCATTTAGCAACTTATAATCTTTATATTTAACATTAAGCATTACTATCTCCTTCCACCACCTTCACCCACTCATGCCCCCGTATCCTCTCAATCCACTCCCCCACATCCGCATCGATGCGCAGTGCATCATATACATCCATGATGGTTTGCATATTAGCACCTTCGAGCGCCGCAAGTTCCTGCGCCTTGGGGGCGGTGAGGTTGGCTTCGAGCTGCGCCTTGTAGTGGAGTT
>JACUTQ010000235.1 GCA_014859725.1 Methanosarcinales archaeon
ATCGATATCTGAATTTAGGTTCATCTATACCATCTTGTCTGAACAATTATAATTATTTTTATTAATTTATACTGTAACTCCGCTTAACCTTTACGTTCTAATACTTCACCTCGATTCTGCTCCACCCACTCTGGTTGTATGGAAGCAGGAAGGTTCGCTTTTCAGTGTTTTGTGGATACATCATATAAATGCTAAGCCACATGCAATGGAAAATCCAAATGTTATGGGAAGGGGGGACAATGGGCACTGCGGCTTGTATGTGGTACAGTCTTGTTAATATTCAACGTTGAAATTTTCTTTGTAATATATTATTTTTCAAGGTATTCTAAGTTTTACCATATTTCAAAAGTGTTCACCGAAACGCAACCGATGCAACACCGATAACAAACCGAACATCCACCGATAAACCACCGAAACCAAAAACCATGTTCCTCAATAAATTCCTGAATGGAATGGCTCATAGCATCGATAACCTTAAAAGGGTCAGAGCATCGATAACTCCATATGTGGATTTTAGGTTCAGAGCATCGAACACACTTGTCTTAAAAGTTGTTTTGAAAAATCGAATGCTTTCGATTGTGCACTTTCTCAAGTATTTCATAATTGAATTTATTAATCTCCCGGACTGTCAGATTTTCATCTTTGAAATAAACGGTGAGCGTTTGTTTTCTGGTTTCAATGCTGGCCCAGACATATTCATCTATATATTCCCTGCCGACATTGAAATGCTCATTAAGTATAGAGATCTGTCCTTTGGAATTTACCATCCGAATGAAATGGATCTTGCCATTAACTAAAGGTAAGCTGTTTACATCAATAACAAAATCTTCAGACAATTTCTGTATAGGATTGATTGGTTTAATGTTTTTATTTTTCAACTTCCAGGCATTAAATTTGTTTTCTTTTTCACAAAATGTTGGTGACTTTTTACGCATGTCATTGAGATCTGCAAATTGATCCTTTTTCCAGAAACGTTTATCAAAACCCTTATTGAACTCTTCAATCGTTCCATTCATCCATGGTTTTGAAGGAGCGATAAATACAATTTCAATTCCAACATATAAAGCAAATCTTACAAATCGACTAAACGACCTTGGATATTTGTAATCTCCTGCAAAAGACATCCCATTGTCTATTTGCAGATATTTAGGTATTGGGTTTTGTTTCCAATATTCGATTAGAAAATCCATAGCATTGTCCATGCTTTTTTCTTTGTACTGTTTACATGCAGCTTTTCGCCCAATAACATCTTTCAGATGTATCGAATTAATAGATCCATAGCCTTTGATATATCTCGGACCAACGAAATCCATTTGGTGAATTTCATTGATATATTTTGGTTTGAGAATAGTATGTCTGCTCTTGGAACGAACTCTTTTATAGCGTTCTGGTTTATTCACCTTTAATTTATTTCGCTTGATAATCCTTTTAATGGTTGATAGAGATGGAATATCTGATTGTTTATAACCGAGCCCTTCCATGTGAAATTTAATCGCCTCGGGACCCACGCGAGAATATTTAGTTGAATCATCCATACCATCCATTAGCGCTTTTCTAATCTCTACAATAACTCGTTCGATTTTCTCTTCGGTTTTATGTGGGATAACCTTGGCTACTTTTAACTCGTTTTTATACCATTCCTTATGTCCAGTATTATATCTATTCAACCATTTGTAAAACCAATACTTTGACCGACCCTGGTTTCTATATATCTCAAATGGCTGCTCTCCTTCTAAATATTGTTGGATTGCTTTTATTCGTTCTTCTTCTTCAGGTGTATAATTCAAGAAACTTCACCGAAGAATCATCTTGAAAACAATGAGTATCAGGGTTATCGATGGTGTGGACCTTTCCACCTGAAAAAAGAAACTATATCAATCCACCCCCCAGCCGGCCTGATCACCGACATTACCGACCTGGACGAGTTCAAGCAAAGACTGGGGCTACGATCCAGAGCAAAAACCCTCTCAGACCTCATCAACTACCTGGACACTTTGCCCGAACAATCCTGGAACGTGAACAAAACCTTCCGCTCCAACTCAGGCAAGATCCGGACCGTCGGCATCTATGACAGCTTTCCCACCTACGAAGACGCCACAGAACTCTTCGAACAATTCGGCGGCGGCAAGTACACCATCCTGTGCATCTCACCCAGGCGGATGAAAGTGGGTTACTATGAATTCGAAGGCGAAGACAGATTCCCTGAAGAGGAAGAAGCACCTGTGCGACAAAAAAGACTCAAGCTCAAATACAAACCCAGGGACTTCAAGGAAGCCCTCCTCCTCAAGAGACTGGAATAAGGAGATGAGCAGCTCATCCGCCAGATCACTGATGCAGAACTCTCCAGCCAGGGTATCCTGCGAAACGATAGCGAGATGCCTGTCATCCAGCAGCAGGGAGTGGACCTGAAAGAGCACTTCGACAGGATCGAGGAGCTGAAGGAAGAGATCCACAAGCGGGATCTGCAGATCATAGAGGAGCGGTTCAGCAAGGGCGGTGCAAGTGGCGGCTGGGAATCATTCTCCCGCATGCTTGAGAGCAGTGCCGGAAAAGAGCTGGGCAGGGAAGCACTAGT
>JACUTQ010000236.1 GCA_014859725.1 Methanosarcinales archaeon
TACTCTGGAAAAATATGGTCGAATCGATGTGCTGATAAATAATGCAGGCATTGTTCAGGATGCCTTTTTATCAAAAATGACTGAAGAACAGTGGGATAAGGTTATCGACGTCAATCTTAAAGGAGTTTTCAACTGCACCCAGGCAGTGGTTGAAGTAATGATGAACCAGGGGAATGGTGTAATTATCAATACATCTTCGATCGTAGGACTCAACGGCAATGTAGGGCAGGTCAATTATGCTGCAACTAAAGCCGGTTTGATCGGCATGACAAAGACTCTGGCAAAGGAACTTGGAAAAAAAGGGATAAGGGTCAATGCAGTAGCGCCTGGATTTATTGCGACTCCGATGACCTCAAATGTTCCTGAAAAGATCCTGGAAATGATGAAAGAAAAAACTCCGTTGCGCAGACTTGGTGCACCAAAAGATATTGCAAATGCATATTTGTATCTTGCTTCAGATGAGGCAAATTTTGTAAATGGAGCTGTGCTCTGTGTAGATGGCGGATTAATAATTTGAGATTTATAAATAAAATTTGGGTGATAAGATGAATAATGTAGTTATTGTATCGGCAACAAGAACTGCAGTTGGGAAGTTCGGGGGAAGTCTGAAGGATTTCAATCCCGGACAGCTTGGTTCTGTGGTATTGAAAGAAGCCTTGAAAAGGGGTAATGTTGGATCAGATGAAGTTAATGAAGTCATAATGGGAAATGTTCTTTCAGCAGGTCATGGCCAGAATGTGGCAAGACAGGCTGCAATTGGAGCGGGAATTCCAAAAGAGGTACCTTCTTTTTGCGTGAACAAAGTATGCGGCTCGGGATTGAAATCGGTTGTTCTGGGAGCACAATCCATCATGCTGGGAGATGCGGATGTTGTACTGGCTGGCGGTGTGGAATCCATGTCTATGACTCCGTACGCGCTGAAAAAAAACCGCTGGGGAGCAAAGATGGGCAACGATGAAGTTGTGGATTTGATGATACATGATGGACTATGGGATGTTTTTGGAAATTACCACATGGGAATTACAGCAGAGAACGTAGCAGAAAAATACAATGTTACCAGGGAAGAGCAGGATGAATTCTCAGCAATTAGCCAGAATAAAGCAGAAGCTGCAATTAAGGCAGGGAAGTTCAAAGAAGAGATTGTTCCTATAGCAGTTCCCCAGCCAAAAGGTGAACCTGTTTTATTTGATACAGATGAATTCCCAAGGTTTCGCACCACAAAAGAGACCCTCGCAAAACTAAAACCAGCATTTAAAAAGGACGGGACAGTAACTGCAGGCAATGCTTCAGGAATTAACGACGGGGCAGCTTGTGTTCTTCTTATGTCTGAAGAAAAGGCAAAAGAAAAAGGACTTACTCCCCTGGCAACCATCCAAAGTTATGGGTTATGTGGAGTTCCTCCTGAACTGATGGGTCTTGGTCCTATTGGCGCAACCAGAAAAGCCATAGAAAAAGCTGGCATAACTTCTGATAAACTCGACCTTATAGAACTCAATGAAGCCTTTGCATCTCAGAGTATCGCAGTTAGCAGGGAACTGGGTTTGAACCCTGACAAAGTTAATGTTAATGGCGGCGCCATAGCCCTCGGGCATCCCATAGGAGCCAGCGGCACAAGGATACTGGTCACGCTTCTGAATGAATTAACAAGAAGGAAAGGCACATACGGACTTGCTTCTCTCTGTATTGGAGGGGGTCAGGGTATTGCCATGGTGATAAAGAGGTAGATAATATGGGACAGAAAGCAGGATTGGAAGGTAAAGTCGCCCTGGTCACCGGAGGTTCAAGGGGGATCGGTCAGGCGATCGCACTGCGGCTCGCGGAAGAAGGCGCCGATGTTGCCATTAATTATCAGTCAACCAAAGACCAGGCTGAGAAGTTATCAAAATTAATAGATCAGATGGGTATGATGGACGAATTCGATAAATTATCCCTGAAGATAGACCTGATGGAGACAAAGGAGAACGCAAAGGAAGTATCAGATTTAATAGATTCTATGGGCAAACACTCTATCATATGCCAGGCAAACGTCAATGACTTTGAGCAGGTAAACAGGATGCGGGACGAGGTGGTAAAGCAGTTCGGTAAAATAGATATTCTGGTCAATAATGCAGGAATAGTAAGGGATAAATCGTTTGTAAAAATGACTCCCCAGATGTGGACAGAAGTCTTATCTGTGAACCTGGATGGAGCTTTCTACTGTACCAAAGCGGTCATAGAGGGTATGCTGGAGAGGAAGTCTGGCAGAATTGTGAATATATCCTCAGTTATCGGAAGGATGGGTAACCGCGGACAGGCAAATTATGCAGCTTCGAAGGCAGGATTAATAGCTCTATCGCAAACGCTGGCAAAAGAATTTGCAGGTAAGGGTATAACCGTAAACGCTGTTGCGCCCGGATTTATTGGAACTGATATGCTAAAATCGGTTCCTAAAGAAATAATGGAAAAAATTCTTGCCCAAATACCATTGGGAAGACTTGGGAAGCCATCCGAGGTAGCAGGAGCTGTGGCTTATCTGGTTTCAGAAGACGCGGATTA
>JACUTQ010000237.1 GCA_014859725.1 Methanosarcinales archaeon
TTACGGTTTCAGAGATTTGAAAAAGCTCAATTTTTGGAGGTGTGAAGTATAATTGACGTAGTCAGCTATCCCGTTCTTTTCATAGGTGACCTCCTTGACTGCAAAATTATTCCTGACATCCTCTTGCAGGATCTTGGACCTGTTCTCATGAAAGATGATGACTCCATTATTATTGACAATAAATACTTCTCCTGAGGTTCCGATATCAACTGTTTCAATTATTCCATACAGCTGCTCTATACCCACCCTTGCAGCCATGATGCCGGTCAATGTGTTGTTCTTTTCAATGGGATTTGCTATTATTACTTCAGGGGAACCTGTTTTAGAGAGATAAACATCTGATACGAATAGTCTTCCACTGGCAGCTTCTGTGAAATACTTCTGGTTGCCAACATTTCCTGTGCTGTTAAGGGTTGAGAACATTATGTCCCCACTTTGGTCGAGAATAAAGAACTCCTTATAGACTCCTGCATGTTCACGTTCGAAGGTGTTCAGATATTCATGCAGCTGTGCTTTTTCTGTATCTGCCACCATTCTGGACTTGGAGATAATACGGATATCACTCTTTCTCACATCCATCCAGTTATCAATGGCCTGACCGGTATTTTCAGTAGCACCAGCAAGATTGTCCATTATTGAATCACGGATGGCTTCCTGGCTATAGTTATATGAAGTATAGACAACAGCAGAAAGAGGTATTATTGATATAATTAAAAAAAAGATAGTTAGTTCAGACCGTATTTTCACATATGTGCTCCAAATTATACATTTCTTGATCTTCTAAGCACGCTTTTTATGCGGGCCTTAAGTTCCTTAAGAATGAAGGGTTTGGTAACATAATCATCAGCACCCATATCCAGGCCTTCCACTTTACCGACTTAACAGGTTCACCATTAGTATTTATAAATAACTATAAATAGACAAATTACGGTAGACCTGTTTAAAAATCTACTCGTTTTGCATGATATGTGGGAGTTAACAAAACAAACGGAGTTGGAGAAATGATCGAAGTAAAGGATCTAAAAACTTCACTGGAAAAACATGCTTAATAGACTCATTTTCCAAGTCTGTTAAGGCGGGATATTCGGATATATGAGGTACGGTAAGGAAAGAGCTTCCTGTTTCTCAAAAGTAGGATAATATCAGTACTATTTAGATTCTATATTAATTACCAATAACATCAGTAAATTATTAAACTAGCCCATTAATCGAAAAATATAAGTATAAATATCTCAATGAGATAATTAATAGAGATATAAAAAAGTCACAATCGAATAAGAATGAAGTGATGAAAATGGGAGAGAAATGCAGGTACCCGGGATGTGAAATTAATCTACAGACTACTACCGGGCGCGACTATCACGAAACAACTGCACACAGGATGATCTATAATAGACCACTGCAACCATTATTTCAACAGTTGCAATTATTTAGCGATGTTTCCAGGATCGTTAGATCCACTGAACTGCAAATAACGGAAATCCTGGATATGGCTTTTGTGGATATGGTAAATACTCACATTCATCAATCGGTTTAGAATGCACAGAAAATCGAATAAAAGAATTCAGGGGAAATGCCAAAAAGGGACTACAGGATGAACAACTGATGTGGAGGTGAATATAAAATGGATAACAGAAAAATCGGCGAATTGGTGTTGCTAATTGGGATTGCTTTGTTTGTTGGTGGTGCAGTGGGTTTAATAACAGGGTATCTGTCACAGGACCAAACCCCGCAAATTGGTGCTCTCGCGCTCTTATTTGTTGTTATCGGTGCGAGCATGAAGAAGGTGAAAAAATAAACTGGAAGAAATTATCATGAAACCATTAAACTCTTGATAGTCTTTGTATTATCCATTCCATGGATCATTGATCTGTCTATCATCAACAGTCCTGTCGTGTACAGATATGCAAATTAAAAAGAGAACAGCAGATAAAGAAAATGTTAGGAGATAAATTTTTCCAACATGCTTTCATATTTTTTGATCAATAATCCCACATCAAAAGTTTTGCCATGACCCGGAGATATGGTTTTTGCACCAGCATCAATAATTTTCCCCCAGCTTTTCATAAGAGCATTGATGTCGTTGGCAAATGGTGGGAAGATCGGGCCAAGTCCGAAGGGTAAGTAGTTCACTGTCAGATCACCCACGAAAGCCTCACCAGTGGAGAGCAGGACTGATATGGAATCGTCTGTATGACCGGGAGTGGGAATTATCCTGCCAGTCACACCGAACTGATCAAGGGACATCTCACCACAAATCTGTATATCAGGATTAACTGGTTGGGATGGGGACCAGCGCTTCGCAAGGGTCCTGCCAACCCGGGACATACTTTTACCAAGAAGATTCGTTCCATTGGGTATGACAACCTGGCCTGTTATTAGCAGATCACTCTCTTGTTGATGAACTGCTACCTGACAATTACAGAGCTTCCGGATCTCGGCAAGGCTGCCAATATGATCAAAATGTGTATGGGTTA
>JACUTQ010000238.1 GCA_014859725.1 Methanosarcinales archaeon
TTTAGGTCAATACCATAATTTTCCGGGTCATAATGTCTCTGTACTCCAAGCCATCCACTTAGATTCCTTTCTTTTTCAATAACTCCAGAGTCATCACCACATTCAGGGCATTTTATCGCTTTTATCCCCTCATACACTGGAACTTCGTCAATCCATTGCCAACAGTTTATGCAGTAATATTCCTTTCCAAAATTCTTATTTATTTCTATATATGCGGGTATCTTTTCTCCACCTCTTTCGACAGACCTATCCTTCCCCCAAATACAATGTCCCCTGCTTTCTAGTTTGTCATCGTTAATAATAATTTTAATTTTTCCTTTTTGGAGAACAGGAGAATAAATTCTTGACAAATTTTTTTTATTAAGTGATTGCTTCCTAATAGTCCTGACCCTATCACCCAAATTCTTTATTATGACCTGCGTACCATGAATATCACTATTAGATTTTTCGATGCTGTAAAGTGGCCTAACATAATTCCCACTTTTTTCCATTTCCTTAAAGTCAATGACCACGGAAGTCCAATAATTATCACCTTTTCTGGTGGTCATGACTTGAGTTGTCTTTCCAAGGCGAGCAGTAGCAATATTGAATCCCATTCCAAACAAGCCTAGGCGTGACAAGGGATCATTGCTGGAATAACCAGCTTTCAAACAATTTTGAAGTTGTTCCTTAGACATCCCTGGACCATCATCCCATACTTTTACAAATACATCAGGATCACTGTCAAATTCATTCGTTGAAGGCGTAACAATTCCAATAGTACCCCCCTCACTACTTCCCATTAATGAGTCTATTGAGTTATCAATGAGTTCAGCTAGACATTGCCAATTTTCGAACTCAATGTTTCCCAGCATTCGTAATACGCGCGGTGAAGGAACCAAGTCCACACTGCCGATTTGATTCTCACACTTAATCTCATCCTTTAACAAAAACACATCTCCTTATAGTTTGATTTAAAGTAAAACTTAGTATAAATACATTGCCGATTTTTTAATAATGAAGTTATGATTAACTTGACTTTGTTAGATTAGTCCCTCAGCATATAAGTATTCGCTGATTTTCAAAGTTCGGAAATATTTATATAAATCAGACTTCTATAATATTCTCTTTGGAGGGTTGATCATGAATTTTTTTCAAATTTGCAAGTTGGAGACCTAAAAGCATCGACCAATAAGCTAAAGCAGTTCCATAATAAATATGTCTTATGTTTTATAACAAAGACACGCAGCTTAGAGAAACAATCACTGCAGTACCTTCAGGGAATATTTCTAGAGAAAGGGAGAGGCAATATGGTAAATTATGCCAGGAATGTACCCGATACCAACAATCAAGCACTTCAGAATTTCATCTCGGATTCGCCCTGGAATGAAAGGCCTGTGATCAATCAAATTCAGAAAGATGTAACAGAGCTAATCGGCGATAAAAACAACGGTTCAATCCACATTGATGAGTCAGGTTTCAAAAAATCCGGTAAGAATTCTGTCGGAGTAAAACGGCAATATTGCGGTCGTCTATGGAAAGTGGAAAACTGTCAAGTTGGAGTTTATCTTGGATACGCAAATGGAAATCATCGAACCCTTATCGATGAACAGTTATATCTTCCTGAAGACTGGGTAAATGATCCTGTTCGCCGCCAGCAATGTGGTGTACCTGACGATGTTACATTCAAAACCAAAGCCGAACTTGGTCTGGAGATGATGTTGAACGCCAAAGAAGGTGGAATGCCTTTTGCATGGGTTGGAATGGACTGTTTTTATGGGGAACAGCCGTGGCTGCGTAGTGCAATCGATAGCAATAGAATGATTTACATTGCTGATGTTCCCTGTGATACGCAAGTATGGTTGAATCTGCCAAAAACAGAAATCCCAGAGAAAAAAGGAACACGTGGACGCAATCCGACAATAGAGAAATTAGCCCTGGGAGAACCAAAGCCAGTGCAAGTACAGAAACTGGCTAAGCATCCAGACGTCAAATATAGTCGTGTTTTTCTCAGAGATACTGAAAGAAAGGAATTCTGGTCTCGGTTGGCATGTCTGCGTGTGTATCCTGTCGAAGATAAACTACCTGGAAAAGAAATCTGGCTGATAATACGCAAAGATGAGAATGACAATAAAACGAAATATCAGTTTTCAAATGCACCTGTCGATACAAGCATTGAACGGCTGGGTCAGATGTCGTGTAGTCGATACTGGATGGAACGGGCATTGCAGGATGCAAAAGGTACTGCCAAAATGGCGGATTATCAGGTGAGAGGCTGGACTGGCTGGCACCATCACATGGTAATGACGGTACTTGCTATGCTGTTTATTTTGGGACTACAGGTCGAATTTGGTCAAAAAGCTCCAATGACGTCGGTTCAAGATGTTAAGGAAATCCTTGAAGTCATAATGCCGAGAAAAGAGATCACAGAAGCAGAAATCCTGGCGATCATCCTGCAAAAACATAGAGCA
>JACUTQ010000239.1 GCA_014859725.1 Methanosarcinales archaeon
CGGAGCAGCAGCAACCTCAAAAGATATGCCACTTCAGCACCGGCAGTTCCCCGGTAGAGATGCAGTTCATCGATAATCAGATGGAATACTCTGTCTTCTCCTCCAGCCAGCCACTGCCGTGTTTTCTCGAATATCGCTTCATCTGTTTCGCGCATAAGCATAATGCTTAACATAGAAAAGTTTGTGATTAGGATGTCGGGCGGTGAATCTTGCATATCCCACCGGGAACGCATTTCAGATCCATCGAGTCTTGGAAAATAAAATATAGCATCATCTTTACCAGTTTTCTGAGCATGTTTTTCAGCATCTTTCGCAGCAGAATCCATTCCCTTCAAAGATTTTGTGAGCTTTTCTATTCTATTCTTATCTGGATTGCCATGTTTTGTAAATTCATGTCCTGGAACAGGTGTGCTACTGTTATAACGTCCGAAATATATCTTGTTCCCTTGCCGATCATTCTGGAACCACTTTCTGGCATCATCTGAATCGAGAGCTTTTCGAAGCCTGGTAAGCTGGTCTTCAACCAGGGCATTCATGGGATAGATAATAAGTGCGCGAACTGCTGCTTCACGCTTTTCATGACTGCGCTGGGGAATTCTATAAGTTTGCTGAATTCGATTATTTTCACTGATACATGAATTCTGCCATTGCGTATCATTCCACCAGCTATTGACACGGGGATCTGGAGTGCCTGGAGCTTCCCACTTGGATGATTCACGTGAAAGATAGGCAAACAGGGGAAGAAGGAATGACTCAGTTTTGCCTGAACCTGTGCCTGCAGTAACAATGCAATTATTGCAATCTAGTGTTTTTTTAAGCATTTCAACCTGGTGGGCATGTAGCTCATAGTCTTTGAACAAACCGCACGAAACTAAAGACTTAAAATAAGTTATTTCCAGTTCGTTCAGTCCTGGAAGATCTTCATCTGTTAAAGTTGAAATAGTCTTTCCAGATTTTTGGTATACTGGAAGGGGCTCTATCCACGGTTCCTGGCACATAACCCGTGGCTTTCGCAGAAGTGCTTCCCTTTCAGCTTCTATGGAGGGAAAGCGGGTACCAAATGCGGTCTTTATGTATAAAATAAAATTATCCCGGATTGTATCAAATGCACCGATTGGATCTTTCATGATATTGCCCCTCTTTTGTCAGGTGAAATACTGTGCGGTATTAAATCTTGTGATAATTTTTTTGAAATTATTTTAGCAATAGGCGGAGTGACGTCATAATAAATATCCATTTGATGCCCAGCAGGTAATCCTTTTATGGGGTCTTCGCCGATTGGTGCTGGCACTGGAGCCAATCCCGTACAAAGTGTGGCAGCTCGTGCTAAAAAACGGGGGAGAGGCACAGTTGACGGGACAGCTAATCGATGGTACCGTTCATCATAAATTATTACGTTCTTTTTTTGAGATGCAAGAATAATATATCTTCCCCAATCACGATCTACTTCGGCTGCCTGGTTATTATCCCACACCCAGTGCCTTCTTTGCTGATTCACAGGATTGACATAGGAAACGAGTTTTTGAATATTATCACAATTACGATTCGAAAATGTTAGTGAATCAGTAAAAAAAGTTTGTTTTTTCCAGTTAATATCATCTCTACGCTCATAGATAAGATCATCCATAATATTTTCAATTCCTACTGAAAAATTAACTAAAGACCATGCTACAGGTGTCTCCAGATAATGATATATTTGAGTAGCAAGTGATACATTTTTTATGTATTTATAATCAACTGCCTCTATGTAGATGGCTGAAGGCAAAAAAAAGTACTCATTGTTCTGTTGTGTTTCGCTAAATGAAATTGAATCACGATTTGTCCGCACGAAATTTTTGATCTCCTTAATTAATGATGGAACTCTGGCCCCGGTCAATATTGCTTTAGGAAGGCCAGATGTTGGCAATGCTACTAAAGAAGGTGAACAGGCAAAAACCCGGCGGTTATCAAAATCGAATTCACAATGACCCAGTGAATCGAAAAGCCTGATAGTTTGGCGCCGGACATAATTCAGGTCAACTTCTCGATTAGACATCCTCATTGATTGACTCAATCCATTAAAGGCAGTATTAAACTTGTCAATATTCATATCTCCAAATGTACTAATGGTTTGTAAAAGGAGATCAGACATGTTCTGCAAACTCCTGGCATTTTATCCACATATCCTTGATTGTTTTAATTTTTGGAGCATTTGTCCTCTTACGCCTATACCAGACAGCTTCCTTCCATTGTTTTATATTTCTCTTATCAGGTGTAGCAAAATCTTGTTTGGAATTATCTTCTGTGATGCCAAGTTGACCACAGAAATGGACATTCCAGCTATCCTTTCCAGACTTTGCAACTGCCCACACAGGATGCCAGTCTTCTGGCAATTTCTCGTTTGGCCATTCTACAATTTCACCAGGCTTGTTCCCTAAAAATACGATTGTTTTTGATA
>JACUTQ010000240.1 GCA_014859725.1 Methanosarcinales archaeon
TGCAGAGTCCCAGAGGCAAAGCCATGATTTTCAAGTCCCAGACACATAAAGACATTAGGTCCTAAAATGTAGGACACTACCATTTTTTTATATTCATAGAAGCAAATAATGCAGAAATAATTAAAAAGCATAAACAACATTCTTATTATTGCCAGGGGGTTAGCAACATACCAGATCCAGCAATCCATCAATACGATATAATCATTATTCATAAAAGCCTGACAGGATTCAGGAGGGCCATCGAAGCGTTAAGATCCGGGTTTAACACTGCAGTCATCTAGAGGTGCATCCTTTGCGCTTACACTCGGTGGCAGCTCAGGGATCGACTCCAGGGAGAAGGATAACGATTCAAGCAGACACATCTGCCCGAAAGGGGTCCCACCCAACCTCACCATCGGACAGGCACGGCTAAGACTTCCAAAGATAGGGAAAAAGGATCCTGAACAATGAAGAAAACCATTCTTTGTCTGGTCCTGTTCTATTGTATCGGAACAGGTCTGGGCCATGTACCAGTGATTGCCGGTGATAACGAAAGACTTGAAATGGCCACACTTATCCATGATCCTCTCAAATCCTGGGTAATATATGATGAACTCCATAAAGCCGGAGAAGCCCATTATTTTCAGTTCCATTTGCAGCAGGGGCAGAAGCTCCATGTTAGTCTTTTTACTCCCGGCGAGAACAATTTCACTCCTACGCTTGTGGTCATGGGTCCTGGCATTTCATCCCTGGGGACGATCCCCGGTTACATTGAAATCCCAGGGGATGCAGGAGTTCTTGTTGTTAAAAGCAGATATCCCGGCAAAGCATCATACGAACCGTTCACTCCGGCTGCTCATTATAATGTAATGGATATGGATATGGTTGTTAATGAAACGGGTACCTATTATATTGCTGTGTATGAACCATCGCTCAGAGGCTCCTATGGACTGGCAATAGGTTACAGGGAAGAATTTGGATTTATGGAATGGATACGTGTTCCATGGGATGTTATCACGATCCACCTATGGGAGGGTCAGCCTCCTGGTTTTATATTTGCCCCCATGCTGGCAGTCCTTGTCATCGGATTGTTCTTCCTGAACCACATCCGAAATAACCTGTTCGGCTGGATTGGTTATTTTGCAGGACTGTTCTATATTGGCGGCAGTGCTATGACGATGATACAGATGCTTATTGCTTTTAGCCGGGCTGCACCCACATCCCAGGTGTTCATCACCCTGTTCTTTGTTATTGTTCCCATCATTGCGGGAATTGTCATAATTAGAATAGCTACACAGGAGAGGATCGATCCGAAAACCAGGGTAACAATGACTTTGCTCGGTATTGTGGGTCTCTTCACATGGGTCGGCCTTATTATCGGGCCTGTTCTGGCCATTGGAGCAAGTGTGCTGCCTTCTGCAAAATGAGATGGAAACAGGGGCTAACCAATGGGCAGGCAGAAACTTCAGAATCTTGAAACAGGAATTTCCTAAACTGAAGGTGCATTCATAGTCTTTGGGCTCTGAGTTGCTGGAAGCATAGGTCATGGAGGGGATGGCGTTGAGAAATATATTACAGGAAAAGATCGAAAGTGACGATAATTATAGGATTGGGTTGGATAGAAATAAATTCGAAATACTTAAATTATGCAAGATGTCAAAGATATTTACATCAATTGAGGATTAGAATCTAAACCCCTTGATGTATTTCTGAGGATCATTAAATAAAAACCTTTATATGCCAAAAAACGTTAACAAGCCCAGTATCCTTCAAGTACGGGGTATAGTGACTTCAAAGAATAGCCATTCAACGCATACTTTTTGATTCTATGAACAGTGACATATTGAGAAATGGCAAAGCCAAAATTACAAGAACCTAAAAATTTTTGCGTTTTTGGATTCCCTAATTTGTCACTCCATCTTCATCTTTCTACTATGCGGGATTAGATGCCCCGTTTTTTCCAAAACGGGGTCTGTGACTGCGGGGTGGCTGGTTCATGCTCGATTTAATATGCGTGAGTCAATAAGAAATCTAAATATCAAACAAGCAGGTGCACAACTTTGGTAATATCTTAGAGGTATATTTTTATACGTAAGAAACTAAATACTATTCATGTCTGAATCACAGATATTGCATAAAATTTCAAACGATATTGAATTTTTGAAAGACCAAATGCTTAATCTACAAAGAGATATCAGCGAAATTAACGCAGATCTTCACCGCTTACGTCCTGAATATAGAAAAAAAGTGGAAAAAATATTAGATGAAGGCGTTTTTGAGACTTATTCCAGCTTTGATGACCTGAGGCACGAAATTGAAAATGTATAAGCTTGGCATTGAATCCAATTTTGTAACTATTCAGCCACCCTATTAACAATTTACGTTTTAAAAAAACACGTAAACC
>JACUTQ010000241.1 GCA_014859725.1 Methanosarcinales archaeon
ACAATATTCCTATCACTGCCAGTGGAACTCTGGCAGATTCGTTCTCCCACCATCTGACCATTGCTGGTACTGGACTGGGTAAATATATTTAAGATTTATGATTTGTTTAAAGTATAAAAATAAAAAAATAAAGAAGTAATTCCTTTGCAGAAAAACCCATTCCCAAAATACATATCATTAAGAATATAACCATTTTTCTTTTCGGCTCAAGGGCCAGGGGAGATTTCAACAGACATTCGGATTTCGATATTGGGATTCTGCCCAAACAGGGATATGATCGAAAAAAACTGGTCTATCTAAAAGATAAACTGGAAAATCTAAATATACCATATAAAGTTGATGTGATAGACATGTCCACTGTATCAGATGTTTTCAGGAAAAAAGCACTGAAGGAGGGAGAGATATGGAAAAACTAAACATCTTAACACATGATACTACTGGATGCGGCAATTCAAAGATTTGAATACAGTTTCGAGGTTTTCTGGAAGTTCACAAAGGAGTATCTCAGGGTCAAAGAAGGAATTGTCTGCAATTCTCCAAAATCATGCTTCAAAGAATCCTTTAAGGTTAACTTGATCACAGAAGAGGAAACCGTGCTTGCCCTCGAAATGACAGATGATAGGAATATGACAGCTCATACCTATCACGAGGAAGTAGCGGAAGAGATATATGGCCGTATCAAGGGATATTATTCACTAATGGATAATGTCAGTAAGAAATTATTCGAGCTAACTTAAAAAAAAGAACTTGGGGCCTTTGGCCCCTGAAATTAATGACTTGCAGCGTATCGCTCTGCAATCAGAGCCCTGGTCAGCCTGAACTGAATCCGCTGTTTATCCCAGTCATACTTGTTGCCCAGGAATTTTATCAGCCGCTTCTTGGTGGCCCCTTTCAGATTGTTTGCCTCCATACAATAGTGGTCCATCCGGCCGCCACAGGTAATTTCTTAGTAGTCAGAATCAGCCCATCAGGCATATCCTCTACTCTGTAACGCATATTCACAGTACCGCCCTTCTGAGGCACAACTCAGACGCGTCAGCTCCACTGCCTGTATTCAGACTGCACGCAAGCGGCCTGTGCGTGTTAAGTGATACCCGCCGGGTGGAGATCGAGTTCTCCAGAGTGACCGCCGCCGGTTTGGTTGCAGAGAGGACAGGGAATGCAGCCGCGTCTGGAATAGTGACTTCTGCAGTGCGCCTGGGGCGGAGTGTGGATAATGGGAGATCGGCGGGGGCAAAAGCTGAGGCAGCGAACGCGTGTAATGTAAATATCCTTAAAAGGCGTCGCAGTTTCAGTTAAATGATTCCAGCAGAGTTGTACGCACAAAATCCATGAATTTTTTCATCTGTATATCTGGTTTTGAGTCCATATCACTTTCGATCACTGCTTTATCATCGCCGTTATGGAAATGATGGGGAAAAGTAGCTACATATGCCCAGACTTTATGTGGTGCATTATCATAACGAAATATTGTTCCATCGATTTCAAGTCTATTCCAGTGATATGAATAATTTCCAGAAACAGAAATCCACACATCTGCAAAACTCCCATCAACCAGCTCGATCCTTAGTTTGGATGCTTCTCCTGAAGGAAGTTTAAGTATTTTCGTTTCCAATACAATTTCTTCATATGTTTTGACTATTGACTCGAGAAGTAGATATGTCTCTAACATGTGAGAGTTCCATTTTCAATTTGTTTATTGCATTCTCAAGGTTTTCAAGAGTTATCAGATCCTCCCATCCGGGATGTTCAGGAATGGTACCGTCCTGCACTTTGGTTTCGAATTCATCCCGAGATGATATTTGGTATCTGGACATGATCTCCAGTCGATCCGTCATACACGCTTTGATCCTGGATTTAAGGTACTCTATAATACTTTCCTGAACAAGCGTGTCTTCATTTATTCCAAGGTCTCTTGATAGCTGTCTAACAGTTTCAATGGTGCTGCTCATGGAGAGTTCCTTCTGCTTTTAATATTCTAAATTTTGTTAGTGTTCTATTTAAGGTTGTTGCATTTGGTCATTTTTCAGGCGCCCGAATTATTTACTGTATGTTTTACATTACATGTTGGCATAATTTTTACTTCTTTGCGTACTTTGCCTGTTCTTGGCAGTTTATAGTATAGATTACTCACCGCAAAGGGCGCAAAGACCGCAAAGCAGAGCTTGATAATGTTGTGAATTGGGCTTCAATTATAGCATAGTCTTAGTAAATTTTTAAACAACGAAATAAAACGAACTGGGACGAACTCATATTACCCAGAGTTCGTACCCGTTCGTTATTTTTTTTGATATTTTTTTCACCAACACGAATTGAAACAGTCACATAAATTCAACAAAACTAAATACCTTCCAATAAATAAAATATTTTATGTC
>JACUTQ010000242.1 GCA_014859725.1 Methanosarcinales archaeon
CAGAGCTTCCGGATCTCGGCAAGGCTGCCAATATGATCAAAATGTGTATGGGTTAAAATTATTAACCGTATCTGGGTAGGCGAAATATCATGAGCATTCAGACATTCCATAAATCTGTCTGCCTGGTGTCTATTACCAGCATCCACCAGGAGGTATCCATCCTCAGCTTTGATAAGATATGAGTTGGACGTCCCCAGTGGGATCCGTATAAATTTATTCATACATTCATTTCAATAGCCTCTCTTAATCCTTATGTTTTTCCAGCTTGTGCTTTTTAAGGGGCAGGCTTTTTGACAAATTCATACTGAATATCGTTGATCTTAAATTTCGCATAGCTGAAATTCCCTTCATCCAGATCCCATACTGCTTCGATTTCGGTAGGGATCATGAAACCATTATACTCTTGATAGTCCCTGTAATATCCATTAAATGGATCATTGACCTGTCTATCATCAACAGTCCTGAATCTGTCGTGTGTTAGAAAACGGGTTATCTGTCCTTTTTCGTTAAAATAGAAGATCCCTGAAACATGTAAACCATGATCTTCAACTATGACCCGTGCAGAATCCGAATCGATCTCCTCCCACCTGAGATCCTTACCTGGCAAAAGAGCAGTAGGGAAAAATGGGGCTTCTCCAAGCCACCTTACCAGGTCTGACTGGGATAATTCCCTGCCCTGTTCATCTGCGATCTTTATTGTGGATTGCAGTTTGATGAGCATGTTCCCAGTGCCATTATGATATTTATCCCTGGCTTTGACCCAGACCAGTGGATTCATATTTACTTTTCCGTACCAGATAAAGCCTGGAACATCTGCCGTAAAACATTCTTTGCCTTCCACGGGGTACCAATCCCGACCAACATCCATTCTGAAAGATCCTGAATGTTCCATTCTGGCAAATCGTATGTATGCCTGTCCTTCTTTGATAGAGTATTTGAAATAGCGTTGAACAGGTTCGGGCAATCCTTCATAATCATCATAAGTAAATGTCTGACCCTGTGTCCCGGGAATTTCATCTTTAAGAATGTTCATTTCTTTTTCTACACGGTTATTGAATGAAATATCACTGATGGTAATGAGAAGAATAATAAATACGACCAGGACTGCTAAACCTATGAGTGCTAATTTGATGACTGACATCATACCCAACCTAAAATAATTATGCTATTCTATTACTAATATTTTTTCGAATCGACCTGGCCCTGCCGCCTGGCATTATCGTGGGTCGGGTAAGGTCCTTATAGACACCCCCTGGAATTTGGTTTTTCGCTGACAGGATTCGGGCACTATCCATCGTTTAACGAGATTGCATGAAATGGGATGGTCAAAAAGTTCCGTATTGAAACATAAATCAGGTCTTTGAAAAATCTAAATAAGAAGCTCAGACATTTGGATGAATTCTATGAAGTTGTAAGATAACGCTAACACAAAAACAATCCCGGGAAAACAAAAGTTAATTATAAAATAAATAGCAATCAACTAATCATGGGCAATAAACCTCTGAGGCGCAACGACCTCGACTGGATAAGGATCCTTGCTACTTTTGTTGTCATCATCTTTCACACAATGAGGATGTTCGACCCAGATGACTGGGAGGTGAATGATCATATTCATGGTTCTGGCAGGCGCTTTTTTGTTCAAAGACAATTTTCATAATTTAAATGACAACTGTTATTAATAATAATAATAGATTTCAACTGTTTATTAATCTAAGGAGCAGCTAAATGAATATCCTCTTTTCCGAGCATGCTATTTTTGAAATGAACAGGCGTAAAATCAGACGAGAAGATATTGAAAATCTTGTGAAAAATCCACAACAAAAATTGGCAGGTAAAAAAAATCGAATCATTATCCAAGGAAGGTATCTTGATAAAGATCAAAATAATGAAATGCTACTTAGGATTATCGGCGAGGAATTTGAAGGTAGCTTTTATGTCATAACAACCTATAAAACATCTAAGATTGATAAATATTGGAAAGGAGAAAATTATGAAAGTAGTATATGATCCCGAAACAGATACTCTTACTTTAATTCTCAGGGATATGCCAATTGCAGAAAGCGATGAGATAAAAGAAGGTCTGATAATTGATTATAGTGAAGATAATAAGATTGTATCGATCGAAATGCTTGATGCATCTGAAAACGTAGCCGAACCTCAAGCTTTTTCCTATGAGATTAAAGGTCGAAAAGCTACTGCATGATTTATTTTTAATTTTCAAAATGGCGTTCGTAATATTGAATGATACAACCCCCACCCCTTCCTCTGCTCTTCTGTCGCCCCTTTTCGCCTTCACTATTCCCGGTGTGCCCGTCCCGATCTCTGCTCCGGCCGTCCTTGTGGGGTAGGGGCTGGCAGGCGCTTTTCGATT
>JACUTQ010000243.1 GCA_014859725.1 Methanosarcinales archaeon
GAATTACTTATTCTGGCTAGTTCCTAATTCAATCACAAGAAAATAAAAAGTCTCTCTTATTATTCCCATGACTATTAATAGGGTGGATAGGGCTAATATCATCATGTAGTCTAATTCCCTGGTAAACCAGCCCCACTGAGATTTCTCTCAGAACGATTAGTATTGTTGCATCAATAATAAATGTAAGTTTAATCCTCTCATATTTTGAATAGTCATGGAGTGTTTTAAAGAACTCTATAATAATGAACAATGTTAGACTATTGGCTACAATCTGGTAGAATGTGACGTCCATGCCATCATTATTCATGAGCTGGGGTATGCTAAGGACAAGCCGAACCGCCCCTATCAAAAGGGCCAATAGAAGGATGTAGAGTATGATTATTACAATACTATTGGTGGCTTTCTTAAAAATCCAGTTATGATCCACAGTAAAATTCATGGTAAAAAATATGTGGGGAATACTCCCCTATTTCGAAATCTTCTCTTGGTTCCGTACCCTATCATCCATATTTATTGGGTAGAATCCGGCTCGCTGTACCACATCCTGTCCTGCTTCGCTCAGTTCGAACTTGAGAAAATCATACACAGGACTGTCCTTATCCGGTTTATCGCTTGTATACTGGTAGAGAGGTCTGGTTATTGGATACAGGCCGTTTTCGATATTTTCCTCGTCTAGCGGAGTGATATATTCAGACGCCTCGTCCCAAGCTACATTAATAACACTAATTTCATTGGTAACATACCCAATCCCGACATATCCTATCCCGGACGCATCAGCCATCACTGTGTCTACAATTGCCCTGTTTCCTTCCATATTGAGCATCCTGGGGGAATAGTCCTTTTTCTGTGTCTGCTGCCAGTTAACCACATGCTCTAGTAAGAACTCATAGGTGCCAGAGGTGCTCTGTCTACCATATATTGTAATTTCAATATCATTACCGCCGATCTGGTTCCAGTTGTTGATCTCTCCCCTGTAGATGGCGCCTATCTGATCCAGAGTAAGGTTTGTGAGGGGATTGTCCGGATTGACAATTACGGCCAATCCGTCCCGGGCTATAATAAACTCCCATGGCTCAATACCTTTCGCTTTTGCTTGATCAATTTCCTCCGCTTTGATCTGTCGGGAAGAATCAGCGATATCAATCTCACCGTTTATTATGGCGGCAATGCCTGTTCCAGAACCACCACCAGTGACCACCACTTCAGTCCCAGGATTATTATCCATATAGGTTTCAGCCATATCTGAAACCACCTGGACAAGAGTATCCGAACCTTTAATGTCTAACGATTCACCCGGCTGCTGGCCGATGCAACCAAATGTAATGGCCGTTACAATTATTATTAGAATTCCTGAATATTTGTTCATGTTGTTTCACCTACCATTTTTATTGCACACATTTAATCTCTATGTATACATACACAATAAATAAGATTAATCCAAATAAATATATAGTATCTATTTAATCTATATATTTAATGACAAAGATTGAAAAAAGGAAAGTACAATTAACAGGTGGGTCCACGTATATCGTATCCCTTCCAGTTAATTGGATCAGGGATCTGGGTATTCAGCAGGGAGATGAATTATTTATTTCCCGCCAGCAAGACCGTTCTTTGATCATTGCACCAAAAATAAAATTGAAAGATAAATTATATTCTACAACAATAAAAATAGGGGACAAAGATAAAAGTGCTGATATATTCCGGTTAATGGTTTCTTATTACCTTGCAGGTTACGACATTTTAATATTGACATTTAAAAAAGAATATGCAGCGGAAGACCGAAAATGTATAAAGGAATCGGTACGAGAAAGGCTCATTGCGCTTGAAGTAGTGGAAGAATCCAGTGAGCGGGTGATGTTCCAGAGCCTTCTCAATTATAAGCAATTTCCCATGGATAGGGCCATGTCCAATATCTTGAGGATAGTCCAGTCAATGCAAAAGGATTCGAATAGGGCGTTGCTTGAACTTGATAGAAACACGGCAAATGAAGTGATCCAAAGGGATACTGAAGTGGACCGATTCTATTTGCTTATTGTTAGGCAGTTGAAGAATGCTTTGAGAAATCCGGAAATTATCAAGGAGCTTGGTCTCTCAAATGCAGCAGAATGTCTGGGTTACCGAATAGTGGTGAAAAATATTGAACGAATAGCAGATCATTTAGAAAAAATTGCCGAAAATAGTCTTAAAATAACACAGATAAATCCAGAGATAATTGAAAAAATTCGTACTATATATGAGTGTAATGAAACAATGTTTGAAAATATTATCGAATGTCTTAACATCAAGGATATTAAATTAGTGAATATTAAATTAGTATAGGGATTTCTGAAATCGCACTTATTTTGCAATATTAGATTATGTGTTTTC
>JACUTQ010000244.1 GCA_014859725.1 Methanosarcinales archaeon
TCGTGGAGTCGGTCAGGTCGCCGTAATGCATGAAGAAATTCACGTTCCTCTCGTGCGGGTCTTTGTACAGGTGGTTTATGCGCTCAGTGTTGAATGAAGAGGATCGCCGCTTTATGCCGTGTACGATGTATCCTTTGTTTAGCAGGAACCCGGCGAGGTATGCGCCGTCCTGGCCTGTGATCCCAGTTATCAGGGCTGTTTTGGTCATGGTTGTTACCTTAAAATTTTAAGTTTTATAGAGACCGTTACATTATATGTTGGTGCAATAAAACTAACTGCTGATGAATGAGGATGCGTTACCTGAAAATCTGCGTTCATTTACGTAAATCCATGTTTGGTAAAAATGCCATTTCAGTTGGGTATATGATTATTTTTTTACAAGTATTTCAAGGATTTTCTCAAGGCGTAAATTGTGATCCTTCATCCACTGATTGTGTTCATCCATTTTTATTAGATGTTCTTTCATCCATTGATTGTGTTCTTTCTGCTCCATTACAAAAGAATTAAATCCATCTTTTATTGCCGAAGTATCGTTATTAATCCCTTTTAATAGTTCATTTCCAGTATCCAGCTTTCTGCCAATATCTGCAAGTTCATCAGTATACAGTCTCAGAAATTTTTGAGGTAGAAACATTTGAAAAGGTATCTCTTCCTTAAAGACTTCATCAATAACCAATCCTTTATGAGCTCCTCTTGCCTGCAGTTCTCCCAGAAATTCAGCAATTTCTCCATTTTCCCCACAGCATACAATTTTAATGCTATCGTCAATATCGTTAAAAACAAAACCCCTCAGGCCATAAAGCCTTGCAATATCCTCGATCAGAGCTCTAAAACCAATATCTTGAACTTTTCCTGTAATCATTATATTATAACATTTCTGCATAATAAAACCCATTTATTTGAATAGTATTAAACTTAACCACCTGATTTAAGGACATAGTAACAGCAAATCTGTGTCTGTCTAAAACATCCTCAAAGTATTTTATCATTTCTTATATGGCTAAGGAAGTACTGTTCCAAATGTCATCGGTTATGAGAGAAAAATGGGATGGAAAACGGATTGGCACTGATATTAAAATATCCGTGGGAATCCGTCAAATCAGTGTCATCCGTGTTCTATTTCAACTAATGATAAAGAATCATAATTATCGTTCGCATTTCGAAAATCGACATGCTTTAATCAATCAAAATCCTTAACCGATGATCATTGAATTCAATTTCTGGTCTTCCTTTAATATTTAACTTTTCATTGTAAGATGTATATTTAAACGTTGTGCGGGAGGCATTTTTGCGTTTGTCGGACTTTAGCCAAAATATATTTATTCTGTCATTATAATCGATTACCGTGCACCCGCTGCCCGCAAGGGCGGCAGGTTGGCAGCCGGCCGTTGTGGTTTTGGTGGTCTGGATTAAGGGGGTGGGATGGAGGGGAATATTGCACCGGTTGAGAATATCTGTTGACCTTGGGCCGGGAAGTTGTATTCAGTTGTTGTTGGTGGAGTGGCGCCATGGCTTTATAAATATATAATTTGAGATTATATTACACTGTAAAGGACGCAAAGCCAACCCAACAGAATGCTTTGCGATCTTTGCGCCCTTTGCGGTGAACCAAATAATGCTTTCCCGATCCCTCAGGGTCACTTCCCCCTCACTGATGCGCTTGATCGCAGCTCCACCAAAACCGCCGTCGGTAACAAGACCTATGATGCCAAAATATGCCCGGAACAGAAAATACGCACCCAGAACACCTGCACCCACCGCATGCGCAAAATACATCGTACTCAAAAATCCGATGAACGTAAATGCTATCTGCCAGATAAGCGACACTATACTCTGCTGCCGTATCGGCTCGATGGACATGATGCGTGAGAAGAAGGTATTTAGCTTGAGCATGTTTTTATCAGTAAATTAAAAAGAATGAATTTTCATTATTGTAATGATTTTGTCTTTTATCATATAATCCGGTAAATAAATTATGGTCATTTGAAATTCTGGTCTGATGTAAACAGCGAACTTATACGAACTTAAACGAACTCCCAGTGAATTAGGTTTGAATTCGTTCATATCGTTTTTACGCTTATTTGTTGTGTGGGTTTATGCTCTGTTGGTTGCATGGGGTTTTACCAAGCGCCGCTACTGTTGAAACATATAATTTAAATAATCAGTTCTATCAGAATAATAGTACTATCTCTCTGCAAGCTTTTCAAGAATTTTCTCAAGGCGCTGGTTATGCCCATCCATTTTGATTAAATGTTCTTTCATCCACTGATTATGCTCATTCTGTGTACATATATAAGAATCAAATTTCAAGTTCAAGCTGTCCATTCCTTTG
>JACUTQ010000245.1 GCA_014859725.1 Methanosarcinales archaeon
TTACAATTTATTCTCTTCTCCAGTCTCACGATATTACTTACAAATCTGTTCAACTATCCACACTGATATTTTGAAATCCTCTGAGATAAGATTTCAGAGTGAAATTTAATGCGAAATTTTTTCAGGATTATACATTTATCAAGGAGTCCGAAAAGGTTATACTTCATGCAATTCTTTTTTCCATTATAGTAATAGAAGAATCCATGAGTGATAAACCAGGATAAAACCAGGATAATTCAATAGGATTAGCAATATGGCAGAAGAATCAAAGCAAAAATCGGATGAATGCGTGTTTCTAACAGCAGAGAGCGAAGATAACTACAGAACAAAAATTCCCGATATTGTTGATTCAATCATTGGAACATGTTCGAATGAGATATGTTTTGACCATGTGGATGCAAAAATGATCCCTTCAAAGGATTCTGTGATTGAGATCATCGATATCGTGAAGCATATACTTTATCCAGGTTATTTCGAACATCAAATAATCGATAGAAATAATCTTCCCTATCATATCGGTAGTGAAGTAACAGATCTTTTTGAGAAACTTTCAAAGCAAATAGCACACAGCATCATGCATGACTGCCATCGTTACGGACTGGAATGTACAGAGTGTATTGATAGGGGACAAAAAGAAGCCACCTTCTTTTTACAAAAGATCCCGAAACTGCGTGAAATTCTGGCCTCTGATATCAGAACCGCCTATGATGGAGATCCTGCAGCTAAGAGTTATGATGAAATTATTTTTTGTTACCCTGGACTTTTTGCCATTACTATTTACAGAGTTGCGCATGAGTTATATAAACAGGACATACCTCTTCTTCCACGTATTATGACAGAATACGCCCACAGCAGTGTAGGTATTGATATTCACCCCGGGGCAACGATTGGACGTTGCTTTTTCATAGATCATGGCACAGGCGTGGTTATTGGAGAAACGTGTATAATTGGTAAAAATGTTCGAATCTATCAGGGTGTCACCCTGGGGGCCTTAAGTTTCCCTAAAGATGAAGAGGGTGATATTGTCCGTGGTACCAAGAGGCATCCAACCATTGAAGATGATGTTATTATCTATTCAGGAGCTACTATACTGGGTGGCGAAACAGTGATCGGAGCACGTTCGGTCATCGGTGGGAATGTCTGGATGATCCAGTCAGTACCACCCGATACTACGGTAATGTTAAAGGCACCGGGTTTAATTTACAAAGACCATCATACATCCTGATGGTCATCATCAAGCACATATTCAACATCATTAATTAAGGGAGGGAATAAAGATGGGAAAAATCTATGATGATATCACTCAGACTATTGGGCAAACACCGCTCGTTAGACTTAACAGGATAACCGAAGGGTGCCAGGCAACACTGGTAGCAAAGCTTGAATCATTTAATCCATTAGGAAGTGTAAAAGAACGTATTGCTCTCAGCATGATCGAAGCTGCCGAGAAAGATAACCTAATTAATGAAAATACTGTCATTATCGAACCAACTTCAGGGAATACAGGAATTGGTTTAGCATGCATATGTGCTGCTAAAGGGTATAGGTTAGTCCTTACAATGCCTGATACCATGAGTATTGAACGAAGAAAAATCATGAAACTTTTGGGGGCAGAACTGGTTCTTACACCGGGCACAAAAGGAATGAATGGTGCCATAGAAAAGGCAGCAGAACTTAATAAAGAATTCACAAATTATTTAATTTTGCAGCAATTCAGTAATCCTGCTAACCCGGAAATACACCGCCAGACCACTGCCGAAGAGATCTGGAACGACACTGATGGTGCTGTGGACATACTTATAGCCGGTGTGGGAACAGGGGGGACTATTACAGGTGTGGCAGAAGTAATAAAAGCCCGTAAACCAGCATTTAAAGCAATAGCGGTAGAACCTAAGGATTCACCTGTTCTATCTGGCGGGAAGCCCGGACCCCATAAAATTCAGGGAATTGGTGCCGGATTTGTACCAGATGTACTAAATACTGGCATAATTGATGAAATAATCCAGGTGAGTAATGAGGAGGCTTTTGAAGCAGCGAAAACTCTCGCCCAAAAGGAGGGTATCCTGGCGGGTATCTCTTCCGGAGCAGCCATTTGTGCTGCGTTAAAGGTTGCACAACGACCGGAAAATGCAGAAAGTTTGCTCGTGGTATTTCTTCCAGATACGGGAGAACGTTATCTCAGCACTCCACTGGCTGATTTTAATGAGGACTAATTGTTTGACCTGTCATTGTACTGGCAAGTAAATCTTCACTAACGTTCAGCTTCGGGACTATACAGTCATCAATAGATTTCGAAACGTTCATATTGTGGCAAATAACAATAGAATGAT
>JACUTQ010000246.1 GCA_014859725.1 Methanosarcinales archaeon
TATAGAATCATCCAGACTGCCAAAAAAAGTGACATCTGTAATCTTACTTACATCCACTCCGGATTCGGTTTCAAATTCTATCATTGCATCATTTATGGTCTGTGGGTCACTACGTGATTTTGGCCACTCCTCATAAATATCATTAAAATCGTTATCATTGATTATCGTATTAATTTCAACATTCCCTACATAATCGGAATTTGAAGGAATTAATTCTTGTGCCACATTTTCATTATTTTCGCTCGTACACCCACTGGCAGCAAGTACAATTAAGCCAATAAGCAGAATATTTATTAGTTTTTTATTCATATTGAATACCTCTTAAAATATTTCGGAATTATTAAAGTCAATTATCTTAATATATAAATGATTTTTTAAAAATTATATCCAACTTGACAGTGGACATAAAAGATGTGCTGATAGAATGCAGGGTGGAAGGTAGTTCGTTTCTTGTATCCCCTCAACCAAATGAATAAGGCAGTTTGTTATTCAAACAACCTGTCAATAAGCCAATGGGCATCGAATTTCACTATATCTTCATATTCCTGTCCAACACCTAAAAACAGAATTGGTTTACCGGTAGTATGAGCTATTGAAATAGCTGCACCACCTTTGGAATCGGCATCTGCCTTTGTAAGAATGCTTCCGCTAAAAGGTACAGCTTCATTGAAAAGGTTGGCCCTTTCTACTGCATCATTACCTGCTATGGCTTCATCCACGAATATAACCAGATCAGGTGGAGTTACCCTGCAGATCTTTTTTAGCTGGTCCATCAGGTTGATGTTTGTGTGCATCCTGCCAGCTGTATCTGCCAGTACTACATCCTTTTTACGAGCTTTGGCATATTCCACAGCATCATATACTACTGCAGCCGGGTCTCCGCTTTCCTGATGTTTAATGATCTTTACACCCAGGTTATCGGCATGACGCTGGAGCTGGTCGATAGCACCGGCCCTAAATGTATCTGCCGCCGCTATAACGACCGAGTATCCGTGGTTGTTCAAATATTTTGCGATCTTGGCAACTGAGGTTGTCTTTCCAGTGCCATTAACGCCTAC
This sequence comes from Methanosarcinales archaeon, assembly GCA_014859725.1. NCBI lineage: Archaea > Methanobacteriati > Methanobacteriota > Methanomicrobia > Methanosarcinales > Methanosarcinales archaeon. The sequence goes on from JACUTQ010000246.1 coordinate 1,059, forward strand.
AAATGCAATTGTGATAGGTTTGTGGGATGTTTTGATAAAATCATCAAAATCAAGATCGCTCACATTCAACACAGTAAATATTGAATTGCGAAGAGCCTGTTCAACGATCTTTCCCTTGTTCTCCCCTATCTTATGGCTGCTGCCTACCAGTTCTGATTTCACAGATTCGACTATCGATTCTGTGACAGGTAGGGCCACATCACTTTCTAGCAGGGCCATTTCCAGTTCCCACAAAGGGTCTTCAAGCGATTTCTCATCAATTATGAATTCGCGGTTTAATAGCAGTGCTTTGGCTTTTTGGCCGATCCCTACAGATGTACGGACTGGCTTTTTCCCTGTTCCTTCTTCCCCGGACTTTTCGATTTCAATCTCTTTGGATGACTTTTCGGCTTCTTTTTCCAGGACACTGCCAAAGGAATTTTTAAATCCGCTAAGTTTTTGTTTTAGACTATTGAACATCTATGAGCCCTGCATGGGTTGTCCAGGTTGTGCATGTTGTTGTTGTTGTGTAGCAGATGTGACTACTGCTTCCATCTCCTTCATCTTGGAAATCATTTCATTTAGAGTTTTTTGGAGATTCTGCTGATATTGTGTAAGCTCATTATTTTGTTTTTCCAGACTTTTCTTTGCGTCTTCCAACTTCTTTTCTATACTGATACCTGCACCAATTTCAATGATCACCCCATCCGGTTTAACCAGATTTGCCCTGATATTGGTATTTGAACCGATAGGTACCATGATTTCATGACCATCTTCCATCCCTTCAAGCTCGTTTATTGAGTTGATTGCTCTATTGCTTTCATCAATGGACAATCCAACCATGTTGACCTGCTGCATCAAACCTTCTGCCTGATATTGCATTTGTTGGTGCTGCATGGCAATATTATGGATGTCTTGTTCAGTTCGTTTTTTTTCAGACGCCAAAGTTACTCACTCCTTGGTCAAAGATTCCAAGCGAATAAAATTACGTTTTAAACCATGTTCACTACCAATAAGAGAATACACTTTTCCTCTGGCATTGTTTTCATTCTGGCTAGTGATGTTTTTGGTGAAATTTTCCCATTTATTTCCAGCTTTAAATTTACCTGTTACGATATATTTTTCCATTTCAGTTCGATCTCCTAAAAATTTAAGATTTATGTATATATGATATAATTAGTAAGATGTATCCTAATTCAATTTGCATGATATATAATTTATTCAATTAACTTAAATAATGTATTTATATTACCCTATACTAAAACAAAAAAGGAATTTTTC
>JACUTQ010000247.1 GCA_014859725.1 Methanosarcinales archaeon
ATCTCAGACTATGCAAAAAGCCAATAAAAGGATCAAAACCGGTAGACTCTGCCAGAGCCCCGATCTCATTCGTAATAAGCACATATCCAAGGCTTAACAAAGCATTTGCCGGATCCAATGGCGGATGTTTCGTCCTCTTATCAAAGGTGAATCCTGTGACAGCATTTTGGAATAACCACGAAAGTAAGCTCCGCTGCTTGCTCCTTCAAGACCCATCATGGAGGATATAGCTATCATATCAGGTAGTGATGATATCGCTACCAAGTTTCTAACTCCCAAAAGGGGTCTTAGCTATTTTCACGCTGACGAATTCCTGTTAGGGTACCCACTGGGTCACGATGTTTCAATCCCCTATAACGGGTCTTTGCTATTTTCACAATATATTCCAAAAAAATACCCCCATTTCACATGCAAAAACACCCCTATAGTGCCGCAGCATACTGGCGATAGCCTCCCAGGTTTTTCCCACCTACTGAGGCTATCGCCAAATTCAAAAATTCGAAAAAAACACACGCAGATCAAGACATATCAAACTTTTCTATACACCACACAAATTGTAATCCCATTATCATTCCCCTTTAATTTCATACTTTCCCAATCCATAAACTGTTCCCTTACCCATGTGGAGCAATTCGCCGAGTTTTATAAAGGGCATGAACTCAATAAACTCACCTTCCAATGTTATTTCACCCAGAAAACCACCCATATTCATCTTTGTTCCCTGCCTCTGAGAGTAACGTTTCCAATCATACCACTTCAATCCGGAACAGACAGTACTAACCCTGTCATTAGCCCTTTCAATAAGTTCATTCCATTCCAGTTCCCACTTCTCATCGCAATGGACCTCAGCTAACCGGGATAACCTTCTTAACAGATTTCTCAGTATTATTACAAAATCAATATCGATAGTAAGTTTTCCATCATTTTTTATTCTTGTAGGTGTAAGAAATTGAAAAGTGACCTGATGGTAATTGAGTTGTGCTGCATCCCGGACCAGCTCATCAGAATCCATTACCTGCAAATCGTCTCTAAAATGTGAATCGCCATCGTAAATAAGTATCTCTCTATCGTTATTAAAGCTAATTACTTTCTCTATTGAATATTTCCCTTTATCTTTACCAATCCCTATTCGCCCCAGTTCTTCAAATGCAAATATAATATATGGGATATAGTCTACTGCACGACCAACGAGGATAAGATGAAAATCCAATTTGTTCTCTATTCCATAATGCTGTCTGTTATCTAAAGGTGGCTCGATAACAAAAGGATGTGGTACATATACGTCTTTTGATCGTGTCCCATCCTTTGCTTCCTCAGGAACAGGGGTCTCAAAAACATAGGAATAGATGCACCTGTACCGGTGCAGGCATATTATACATTCCGTCCTTTTTTCAATACACACTGTTTGCCTGAGGGCAGTGCCAAAGCCGCCCCTGAGAGTAGAGCCTTTATACGGGGGGAGAATAAGTTCATTTTGAGGTATTATAGTAAACCGGTATTTGGATAGCTTCATTTAAACTTCACTCCATCCTCCTTTTTAGTAACTCTATAAATTTAGAAATATATAAGAGTGCGGTAAATTTCAACGGACGTTTTTCAGCACTGGATCATCGATATTGGTCTCAAGCCATATCAAACACCCCGACCCCCACTTCCCTCCGGCTATTTCCAAAGCATCTTTCAATCCTTACAAGCCGTCCTGCACGTTTAAGCAGCGCCTTTCCCACACTGCTCTTCTGCACCCTCGCACACCCGGATAGGGAAGGCTCCTCAAGGAACCACAGATAAATGCTATTCCTTCTTCTGCTCTACTTCTCGCCTTCACTCTGCCCGGGTGCCCTCTCCTAATCTGCTCCGCCCGCTCTTGTGGTGTGGAGGCAGGCGCTTTTCGATTATTCTGGCGGTTGAGGGTGTGGCCATGTATAGCTGACCCTGCCACCACTACCGATAGGTAGCAAGGTGGCAGCCATCTTTTTGGATTTGTATGCGACTGCAAATCTGTGTAAATCAGTGAAATCCGTGTCTTTTAATTTTTTTTCAGACACAGATTGACACCGATTAACACTGATTTTACCTAAAATCGTTGTCAACAAAAGAACTGGATCTTAGATCAGTGCCCGTTTTCGATTTAATCGGTTGTTTAGGAAAGTGAAGTAAGATGTTAAGCCGATAAGTGCCGGAGCTGCCTTAAATATATTTTCAATGTTATTTAAATAACCAAGCCCCCATCTTTTCTTCGGTTCTCCTGCTGCCCCTCTTGCTTCACTCTGTCCGGGTGCCCGTTTTGATCTGACTCCGCCTGCCCTTGTGGTGTG
>JACUTQ010000248.1 GCA_014859725.1 Methanosarcinales archaeon
TTCATCCCTGCCGTGCCAGATAATGGCTCCTTTATTTATATTCAACTGCATTTTACTGGAGCCATCTTTGTTCATTAAGTAGTCAGCGCCACTGAACATAACCCCAATAAATTTACCAGAGGGACTGATATGAGCAAAAAAAGAAGTAGGGTCGTCAGGGCTGCTGAACAATGGAGTCGCATCTCCATCTTCTACCGGCATCGAATAGAGTGTATATTCTTTGCTGTCCGTGCCTGCTTTTGAAGCTGCTACATATAAGATTCTATCACTGCCTGGAAACCATCTTTGAATGGCGCCGCTTTCAAAGCTCGTCAACTTATTTGATGTACCATTTATTGCGTCTATGACATATACATCATAAATAGGGCTGTCAGCTCTGCCAGTGCTTTTTATTTCAGTTATGATGAGTCTACTGCTGTCCGGGCTCCAGAATGCATTTCGATTGATTATAATGTGATTATCCGTTGAAAAAAGATTCTTAACTTCTCTGGTATCAATATCCAGAATAAAAAGACCACCATTTCCTTCAAACCCTATTTTTCTGCCGTCTGGCGACCAAAACAAATCGTTATTACCAAAGTGGGTCTTTTTATATTTAGTTATTGGCAACTCCTCAGAAACATTTTTGGTAATATTCAAGAGAAATACCGTGAGTTTGTACTGTTCATCAAGGCCAAGGTATAACAGGCTGTCCTCTTCTGGTGACCATTCTAATATTGGCCCTTCCTTAGCCGGCAAGCTTTTTTTTGCAATCAAATCCAAATTTTTTGCATCGACAACAGAAAGACTGTGCGAACCACCGCCAAACCTGGCATTACCACCTGATCTCTCTGTATATAAAAATACTTCGCCTGTGGGGCTCCAGGCTGGGCTTCCTATCAGTTTATGTTCCCCCCTCTGTACTGTATACGGAGTTACTTCACCCCATGATATCCGCCTGATACCAGAACCATCCGCATTTATCATGTACAACGCAAGCACATCTCCCCATGTATCTGTATTGCTACTGACCTTGCCTTTTGTATTAACTTTAATATCTGCATAAATCAACACACGGGTACCATCAGGACACCAGGAAAAACTCATATGAGGGCTGCCACGTATGTCCAGACGACTTTCATCTACAAGGTTTAATGCGTCTTTACCGATCGTTTGATTTAGGTCGGTTATCAATGAGACATTCATCAGTTCAGCATGGTTATCGTCTGCATAGACCGGTTCTGTGACGATAATGATCGATCCCAATACCAGTAATATGGCTATGAACTTACTTTTTCTGTGCATTTTATTCCTCAGTTGAATCCAAAGCTAGTAGGTATTTGTCCTATCATATGTGTCATCAATTGTATCATCTCATTTGGCTTATAGAAAATTAGATTGAAACAAATGATATAATTTAAGTGTGACAACAGAGAGAAACGTATCATATTTTAAATACCACCGTCCATTGATGCTGAAAAGTCATTAACTTCAGACTTAAATCCAATTATTGTCCTAAAACAAGCCATCAAGTTGTCTGCAAATTCTTTCTGTGCGATCACAAAGACATTGCTTACATCTTGTTTCAACTATATTCACCGCCAGTTAGACTATTTTCTTTTCGATTTTAAATGAAAGCAAAGTAATGTGGATATTAATCCGACAAGTGCTGCCGTCGCAGTAAATCCGGGCAATCCTGTGCCGTATGTAGCGGGCACGGATGCTGTTGTTGTACCTGTACTGGTAGGGTCTTGCCGCTTATCGATGTGGTCTATGACTGTGATTGTCCGGCTTGCGGTACTGTACCCATCTTTAACGGCCTTTATCTGGATTTCGCCCTTTTCATCAAAACGATAAGCTATTGTTCCTTTTTCATTTGTTGTCCCTATTAGCTCTCCGTTTGCCATGATGGTTGCATTATTGATCCCGCCTGCTGACTTGATTGAAATATTAACGTCAGTTCCAATCAGCGGGCGGCCGTCTATTTCTATGCGCATGGGACGGTCATACTCTGGCAGTTCCAAGAGATAATCTTGATATATATAATCGGAATATTTTTCAGGTTTGGATGTTTTTGGTTTAAATGTCCTGGCAATAAGATAACGCCCGGTTGGACTCCGGCTTACTTTATCAATATACGGGTCTGGAAGGGGGATGTGCCGTATTTCTTTTGTGGATGCGTTAATGATAGCAAGAGTATTACTCTGGTTTTCATTTACAATTTCAAGAAGTAATTCATCCCTGCCGTGCCAGATCATACCTCCTTTATTTATATTCCACTGCATTTTATTAGAGCCGTCTTTGTTCATTAAGATAAAATTTTCAATCTGAGC
>JACUTQ010000249.1 GCA_014859725.1 Methanosarcinales archaeon
ATATAAAGGTTTTTCATGCTTCATGCATGAGGCAACGTCTCATGAAGGTTTTCTTGTCAATCCATTTCCAGGAAGAATATCTACCTGAACATTCTACCTGTAATCTTTTTATTTTATTTATCATGGAGTCGCAGAAGATCCTGGAAATCCCATTCTGCACAAAAAAATGTCTGTGAATTTATGTTAATGTGTCGTTCAATTGATATTAATGCCATGCTACCACTGATCATAAAATAGCAGGCATTGCGCTGGCAATTCCTGCCATGGAAGGCAGGGTCACGTGTACGGATGTCGACTGCCATACCACTGCTCCCCACATGGGAGAAAACATGGAAGAACTGAACAAGCACACAAAAACGTTAACATGTCAGGTGTGCCACATCCCCACATTCTCAAATGAACTTCCTACAAAACTTAATGGGGACTGGTCAACAACATGGCAGGATATCGACCCTATACCCCCAGACGAATACGGTAAAGCCACGTATAGCACATTGAAGGGTAATTTTGTAAGCAGATCAGCGATGCGAACAAGATGGAGTTTTAATTATTATGATAGTATCATGCCGAATATATTCGGGATAAAATCTAATAAACTACATAACTGATAACTATTGTGAAAACCATGAATCAAGCAAATAAAAAATCAACTGATGATAACCAAAAGATAACAAAAAACCTCCAGAAAATTAAGCACAAGATAGCTGTAATGAGTGGGAAGGGAGGTGTTGGAAAAAGCACAGTAGCAGTAAATTTAGCATATGACCTCTCAATGCGAGGTGCCAGTGTTGGGTTATTGGATGTTGACTTACACGGCCCCAGCACTCTTAAAATGTTAGATATTGAAAACGGAAAAATCAAAGGGGATAAGGAAGGCATTTTTCCTGCTGAAATTAATCCTCATCTCAAAGTTATGTCAATGGGATTCTTCCTCTCTGGTACAGATACACCAGTAATATGGCGAGGTCCTGTAAAAATGGGAGCGGTCCGTCAGTTTTTGGAAGACGTTCACTGGGGTGATCTGGATTATCTAATTATTGATATGCCACCAGGAACAGGCGATGAGCCTCTAAGCATTGCCCAATTGATTCCAGATAGCACTGGGACAATAATAATTACTACACCCCAGGATATTGCCCTTCTTGACTCCAGAAAGGCAGTGAACTTTGCGAAGATCCTCAAAATACCAATCATAGGAATTATTGAAAATATGAGTGGTTTCAATTGCCCTCACTGTGATGAATACATAGATCTCTTTAAAACTGGCGGAGGAGAAAAAGCAGCCAGGGAGTTGGGAGTGCCTTTTCTTGGAAAAATTCCATTGGACCAGGAAATCGTAAAGTGCTGTGATGATGGGAACCCATTTGTTGCATCTGATTCCAAATCAGAATCAACAGAGTCTTTCAAGGAGATTGTCGCAAAAATCGAGGACTTTGCGAATGGAAATTGAGGGTACATTGATTGTGAATAATCGAATAAATAATAGGAGGAATCATGAAAATTGCTATAACTGCATCAGGAGATAATTTAGAATGCCAGATGGATCCCCGATTTGGAAGATGCCAGAATTTCCTGATCATAGATCCGGATACAATGGATTTTGAAGTTATGTCAAATGAGAGTGCAATGGCTTCTGGTGGGGCTGGAATACAGGCTGCACAAACCATTGTCAATACTGGTATTAATGCACTAATAACCGGAAATTTGGGGCCCAATGCTTATAAAATACTTTCAGCTGCCGGGATTGAAACAATGACCGGTGCCAGTGGTACTGTCAGACACGCTTTAGAACAGTACAACAACGGCAGTTTACAGCCAGCACTGGGTGCAACAGTTGGTGCTCATGCCGGAATGCCCGGCATGGGTGCCAGGGAAAGGAGCGGTCGAGGCAGAGAACAAAAGACTGGTGTAAGCACAAAGGATGTACCGAGCCAGTCATCAGCAACAAAAGAACAGGAAATCTCGATGCTGGAAGAAGAACTGGAACAGACCGAGATACAATTGGCTCAAATGAAGAAAAAACTCGATGTTATTAAAAAATAGGAGGTAAATACATGCCAGCAGGTCAGGGAAGAGGCGGAGGAATGGGCAAGGGTAGACAAAGACAGGGCATGGGTCCACCAAAAGAGTGCAAATGTCCAGGTTGCGGACACACTATTCCCCATCAGCCAGGACAGCCGTGTGCTAATCAGTCATGTCCAAAATGCGGAACAAATATGGCAGGAATGTAATTTAGTTTTGAGGAGGATGAATAATGAAAGTATGCATACCAACAATGGAAAAAGGCGGTTTAAATGATATGGT
>JACUTQ010000250.1 GCA_014859725.1 Methanosarcinales archaeon
TAAGTATTATTGCAGCCAGGATTAAGATCGTACCAATAGGATTAAGATCATTGGGTTAACTCGAGGCTTGGTAGCTTTGCTCTTTTTTGGAACTTTTTTTTCCGGATAAGCGGTTTTTGTACTAATTTTCCGTTTCTTTGCCATCTGGTAATTCTAAAGAAGTTAGTGCTATATCACTTTTATGATTATATGATGCTGTCAAAAAATATGGTAGTCATCCATCCCTTCATTAAAAATGATGGTGCGCATTTGTGCCACAACCACGCACTAACATTTATATTCTATAATACTAATTCTACATCAGGAGATTAATATATGTCTCACAAATTTGATGTGAAAAATGCTGCTGTATTGGATAATCCTGACCGCAGGGACTTCCTCAACCCTGAGGCCATCCTGGATATGATTCCCCTGGATAAAAATACCGTGTTTGTAGATGTCTGTGCCGGCACCGGATATTTCGCACTACCGGCTGCTGCACGTGTAAGACAGGTACTTGCTCTGGATATACTGGATGAGATGGTAGAGGTTATACGGGCCAAAGCAGAATCCTGGCACTTAACCAACCTTACTCCCCTGAAATCAGTTGAGTCCAGTTTCCCGGTGGATGAGGGAACTGCTGATGTGGTGTTTATGTCAAATGTATTCCATGAACTTGATGACCACAATCTGGCATTAAAAGAGGTTATCAGGATATTGAAGAGCGATGGCATCCTGGCAGTTGTTGACTGGAAGAAGGAAAGTACACCAGTGGGACCGCCAGTGGAATATCGATTCTCTGAACTGGATGTGACAGGGATACTGCAGTTGTGTGGATTTAAACTGACTGAGATAAGAGAAGCTGGACCTTACCATTACCTGATAGTGTGTTCCGGACCGTCGGAGTGATACTATGGCAATAGCATACATAGACCCTGAACAGTGCGATAATTCACCCATGTGCCCGCTACCTGATGTGTGCAAGCAAGGTCCCATCGAGTTTTCACATGATATTTGAATCCAATTTAAATGAACAGGCATGAATCGGCTGTAGTGAGTGAACGTTAGTAGAGAGAACGACGAAAGACGATTGATGCACTAAACTGAAGGGGACGGGCCGAAGCATGAGGCCGGTTCCCGGGTCTCTAAACACTAATCTTCACTTCCCGACATTACGGGTGAGGCGAGACACATCAGCGGCTCACCTCATCCGGCAACTACTTACTACAATTCACATGGAGTGGAGTAAGAAGATATGAGTGAATAATACAGCAAGCATGAGAGTGGGGAGGGGGCTGGCAGGCGCTTTTCGATTAATCAGGCGGGAGTTGGGTGCGAAGTGGGGATGGATGCCTGGATGGGAGGTTGCAAAGTGGGTGGCTACGCCTTGGCAGTAAAAATTATTAATTATGAATAAAGGTGAATTTCATCAAATCAATATTTCTGGTAGATTTTGCTTCTGTGACCTGTTTCAATCACTATAATCAACAGACTATCATCAATAATGTCCAGGATTACCCGATATTCACCTACTCGGTGAGTGTAGAGAGGGTGACTTTTTGTCCCCTTTATCTTTTTTACATAAGAATATGGGTCATTTTTGATACAATTTATCGATAGAATTATGCTCTGTGCAACATCCAGAGGTAGTTTTTTGAGATCCCTTTTTCCCTTGGAGGTATAAATTGACCTTATAGCTCATGACAGGTTAAACTCTTTCAGAATTTCTTCTTCAGAATGTAGTCGCCCCTGTTTGATATCTTCTAAAGCTTCTTCTATACCTTTTATAGCTTCGTCACTGAGTGGTTCATCATCAATCGCCATATTCGCTAATCTCTTCACAACTGAACTATATGATTCACGGGGGTAACGTTTTAGGGATGTCAAAATATCCTTGACTTTAGGATCAATGCATATTGTTGTTGATGCGGTCATATAATTAACTATAGGGTTCTATATATTAAATATATGTAGGTATATGTAGGACTTACATCAACATTAGGTTGTGGGCAATAGAAATATAATTTTAAGGTTATCTAATTAACATGCCCTATTCCTTCTTCGGCTCTCCTGCCGCCCCCTCTCGTCTTCACTCAATCCGGGTGTCCCTCTCGATCCGTTCCGTCCGTCTTTGTATTCCGGGGGCTGGCAGGCGCTTTTTGATTATTTCGGCGGGCTTTGGGTGCGAAATGAGGATATATGCTTGGGTGAGTGGGTGCAGGTGGGGGCTCCGCCTTAAATATAATAATAAAATTATTTAATTAAATGAGCCGCTGCTACCATGAAATGTCGAGTAGAGCCCATAGCGCACCTCTTGTTGGGG
>JACUTQ010000251.1 GCA_014859725.1 Methanosarcinales archaeon
TCCTGTGCGATGAAATGCAAATACCTTCAAATCAACAAGCAGGTCAATATATCGTCCCGGTCGTAAATCCGGTTATAGTCAACGGTTTACGAACGACAAAAGTAATACATGACATCTATGAGAAAGATAAAACAAAATTGGAAGATATTTACATTACGGTCCGCCTGTACGAAACAAAAAATCAAGGTCTCGTAAATAAAATCACTGAAGCTACAAATACCCAGACCTCAATCAATTTCAGGGACAAGATCAGCAACAAAGACTTCCAGAAATATGTGAAATTACTCTTTGAAAACAAAGGTATTGCATATATTTCAAAAAGAGGAGAGATATTCACCAACCAGTTGAGTAAAGAAATGCATGAATCAATAACCAGTGAAAAAGCAATTAAATTCTGGTATGCAACATATTATGAAAAACCCGAAATTGCTAAGAATTCCGTATCAAAGGTGTTAGAAGAAGTATTCGATGCTACGAACCAGGAAAATCCTCTGGTAAATCTTTTTGATGGTAATAAAAATTCACCTGTTTATTTGCAAATTTACAACAGCTACCTGATCATGAAACTGGTTGTTGAAAAGAAAAAGAGCCGGACAGATGCTGATGATCTCCTTGAGCACAGCGATGAGCTTCTAAGCTATGGGATCTACAAATACCTGATGACAAAACAATTGGATTTTTCGCAAGCAAACATCGAAAATGGTTATGAGTCTACTGTTACTATTGTCAGGAATAATGTCTCGGCTGAAAAGGATCGAAGAGATCAAAAAGGGGAAACATACTCTCATAGCAGTTACTTCAAGAGTGCACAATGCCGAATAGATTACAATACAGCTACAAATATCTCTGAAACATATGATCTTATTGATAAATTACTCATCAAAACAGACTGAAATTGAAAATGTCAAAAAGGAGACAATCGTAAAGCAGTTCATCTCCTAGCATATAAGCACAGGAGGCGAAAGAAAGAATGAAGCAGAGTAAATTCCCAAAAGGATGGGATGAAGAGAGGGTACACAAAGTTCTGGCCCATTATGAAAAACAAACAGAAGAGGAAGCCTTAGCCGAGGATGAGGCAGCCTATGAGGACAGAACCCAGACTACAATAGATGTCCCAGTTGAATTAGTTCCTGCTGTCCGGGAACTTATCGCAAAGCATCAATCACAGCATCCGAAGACAACGGCAGATAACATCGGATAAAGGAGATATCATCAATGGACACCTCAGGACTTTTAGAACTCATCGAAAAGGGCGAGGATTCACAGACCCAGTTCAAAGAGCGATTTGAAAGCATAGACGCATTAGCGGCTGAGATATGTGCCTTCAGTAATTCAAATGGAGGAAATATCATAGTGGGAGTGTCCGATGATGGGAAGATCACCGGACTGAAAAAAGAAGATATCTGGAAATTAAATGAATGGGTATCCAGTACATGTTCTCAAAAGATGGACCCACAAGTCAACGTTACCACTCAAAACATAAAATACCAGGACCGAGTAGTCATGGTTATCAGCGTACCCATGGGATCAAATAAGTTCTATATGGCAAACGGTAAAGACATCTGGGTGAAAATAGGGGCAGATAAAAGAAGAGCAAAAAGGGAAGAGATACAGAGATTACTCCAATCCCCGGGTCACCTTTATGCAGATGAAATGCCGGTTGAGAACACAAATTTAAGCGATATCAATATTGATCTGTTCAGGTCTTTTTATGAGCACAGGACAAACGAAACACTTGAAAACCTCAACATTCCGCTTGAGAAACTAATGTCAAATCTAAAATTGATGGCAGATGATAAATTGACACTTGCAGGTCTTCTGGTATTCGGTAAAAAACCAGAAGAAAAAAAGCCGCAGTTTGTTATAAAAGCAGTTCTGTTCCCGGGTAATTCACCTGCAGTGAGCGAATATAAAGACAGCCGGGACATCATCGGCAACATACCTAAAATATTTGAAGCCGGCAGGTCGTTTTTAATAAACAATCTTCGATGGGTACAGAAAGATCAACACTTCAACACAACAGGCATCCTTGAAATTCCGCAAATAGCCTTAGAAGAAGCTCTTATTAATGCAATAGTCCACCGCAATTATTTCATTTCCAGCAATATCCGGATATTTATTTTTGACAACCGCGTTGAGATCATAAGTCCGGGAGCTTTACCCAACACGATCAATGTAGGCGTGCCGAGCTAAGCTCATATTCGCCAGCTGGTGAAAATCCAGCCTGAGGAA
>JACUTQ010000252.1 GCA_014859725.1 Methanosarcinales archaeon
AAGATTCCATAAAAATATATTTTCCCATTTACCATTTAATTTGAAGAAGATACGTAAGATGGAACATGGAAACTATGAATATTCAAGACAACAATCCAATCGTTAAAGCTTTCAATTTTGCCTATAATGCCCATAAAAACACCTGCCGGAAAAGTTCAACCATACCCTACATCGTCTGTCCTCTGGACGTTGCTTCTACCCTCATGAAGAATAATGCTCCCGAGCACATGGTTATCGCGGGATTGCTGCATGATGTTGTAGAAGATGAGGATTACACACTCTCTGATATCAGAGATTAGTTCGGTGATGAGGTGGCGACCCTGGTAGATGGGCTTCCGAGCCGGAAGAACTGATAAATGCGGACGGGGCAAAAGTAAGACCTGGCGCAAGCGCAAAGCTCATACCATTGACTTTATCAAAAATGCAGGCCGGGACCTGGAAGCTGCTCTCCTGTGCCGACAAATTGGCCAATATACGGGACATCATCAGGGACTATGACAGGCTGGGGGATGGTGTGTGGGATATCTTCAATGCCTCAAAGGACTCGGTTGCATGGTATTACATATCTATGCTGGATGCTTTTGGCAATGGGGATGAAGGGATAAGTGATATGCCTGCATTTAAGGAGTTCGAAAAATGTGTCGGTGAGATGTTTGGGGATGGGTGAGAGGTCGGTGTGTGAGGTTGAATATAGGGCGGTATGTTGGGAAGTGTCTAAACACGTTAAAATATATTATGTATGTGATAAAAACATAAAATCGATTCATTTCATCAATTCCTGCTACCTCCATTCCTTCACCTGATATGTTACCCCTTCTCCTGCATTGAAGCCTGCACCCGCTCTGTCACGCCACAGAAGCCACAATAACGCCATAAAGATGCCAAATATGACATCCATATAAATTACAATAACTGAATAAATACAGAGTAAGTTCAGATTAATAAAAAATGTGGAGATATTATATGCTTGAAGCTGAATTATTAGAAAAAATTGTTTCAGACCTTGATTTCTTAAAAATAAAAATAATATCCATCGAAGAAACCATAGAGGATATAGATAATGATCTGCATCATGTCAAGCCAGAGTATATCCGAAAGCTTGAATCAATAAAAAAAGAAGGGACAATTTCCAGTGCAGATTTTGAACAGAAATTTGGTGTCCGGCTTTGAAATACAATTACGAAGTCAGCAGGCAGCTTGAAAGGGAATTGGATAAACTCAGGCGAAAAAATAAAAAGCAATTCGAGATAATTTTGAAAAAGATGAGTGAAATACTGGAAAATCCTCAACACTACAAGCCGCTACAACATGACATGAAAGGCTTACGAAGAGTGCATATTGATAAATCCTTTGTACTTATTTTTGAAATTGTTGAAGCAGAAAACAAAGTGATTTTTCAGGATTTTGACCACCACGACAATATATACTAAATGACTACTGAACCATCAATCCCCTATACAATGGGAAGACCGTCATGATAAAGACGGTTCATGGTTAGCTCATCCCTGCTACAGGAGCTGATACACTGACTGATGGCGAGGGGGTGGGGCCATGCTTGAAAAAAAATCTAAAGCGATACTATACTACACAGAGTTCGTACCAGTTTGCACATCTTAGTTGCTAATTTTCGGTAACTACCTCCTCCTGCACTGAGGCCTGAATACGCTCTGTACTTTAGATCTCAGAGATGAGTTCGTTGATAAGGTGGCGACCCTGGTAGATGGTGCTTCCGAGCCGGAAGAACTGATTAATGCAAACGGGGGCAAAAGCAAGACCTGGCCCGAGCGCAAAGCACATACCATCGACTTTATCAAAAATGCAGGCCGGGATATGAAGCTGCTTTCCTGTGCCGATAAATTGGCCAATCTACGGGACATCATCAGGGACTATGATTGGCAGGGGTATGGTGTGTGGGATATCTTCAATGCCTCAAAGGACTCGGTTGCATTACCAATATAGAACAACCCGCCATGGCCTTCCATACATACCCGGTACTTCTTCCAAAAGTAGACCCGCTCATGGCCCTCTGCGATGAACTGGAGGCCGGGCTGGTGCAGGCGCAGACCGATGGCGGGAAATTGATGGAGGCTGTTGTGCATCATGTGCTGGCGAGTTGATGCGGAAAATATCAAAAAAGATCATGGAGCAGAAATATAACTGCTCCAAATCACTAGTGTCTCAGCAATTTAGTTCTGGAACACTTTATAACCGCTGAGCACCATG
>JACUTQ010000253.1 GCA_014859725.1 Methanosarcinales archaeon
CATCATAATCAGTTTGGATAATGTGGAAATCAATAATGTGAGGGACCTGATAAAGATGATGAATAAACATGCAGTGGGCGACAAGGTCAGTTTAGGACTTTTCCGGGGTCAGGGAAAGATACAGCTTGATATTGTGCTCGAGAAGGCACCCACTCCTCCACTTTCACCACCTGTGCAGCCAGCTCCCCCGCCGACATGATATCATTCAGCCAAACTGTTACTTACTCTCTGAAAGGAAATAATTCAGTAACATCCTTATAATTCCTTTAAGGGTTCATAGAGAAGAAATAAAATTAATATCTCAACCCATCTTCGTCAGTTTCTCACCTAAATTCTTCATTTTCCCTCTGTAAATAACTTACTCCAGTTGTTACTCCTCCTGTATTTCTCATCAGAAAGACACTTATATAACTTTTTTAATGTGCAACAGACTTTCTAACAAAAATCTTTTTATAGATTGCGTTTCATACCATATATAGGGTACAGACCATATATTTACACTCACAGTCGCGGAAAAAGAACGGCAAAACCTACACTTATTATTCCCTTGCAGAATCCTATCGGGAAGGTAAAAAGAGCAAAAAGAAAGTTATGTGCTATCTTGGAACACTCACCCCACTGCAGGCACAGCAAATACGCAATGCGCTAAAAATAACCCAAACCCCAGATACATTTGTCACAACCTTTGATGACATGCTCTTCGAAGACCATTGGAATTACCTTGACATAGCTTTTTTAAACTATTTATGGGATGAAAAGTGGTGCCTCTCAAAGCTATTCCCATCACCAAAAGAAACCAGCAAAACCCGGAAAAAAGACATATCAACCGGTGATATCGCTAAGATCCTCACCTTCTACCGTTGTTTAGATCCCGGAAGTTACCTCTCTGCCATTGACTGGTTCAACACAACTACCTGCGACTTAATTCTTGGGATCGAGGGAGCGCATTTCAACGAATCTCGAATCTATCGTGAACTCACAGTGATCGAGCAACAAAAAGAAAAAATCGAGCAATACCTTTACGAGACAATGAAAAGTTCGGATGAAGAGGGCATGCGAATCATTTTCTATGATCATTCCGACTCATACTTCGAGGGAAAAAGCTGTCAGCTTGCAAGCCCTGGTCGAACCAAAGCACACGGGTTCAAAAACAAAAGGATAGTTATTTCACTTCTCATTAACTCAAAAGGTTACCCCTTTTCCTGGGATATTCTCGAAGATTACACTGCCGATGTCAAAACGCTAACTGGAAACGCAGATCGATGGAAACAGAAATTCAATTTACAAAAAGTTATCATGGTTTTCGATCGCGGAATGGTCTCAGATGATAACCTGAAACATCTGGAAGACAGCAAGAACTACCTGTACATTACTGCCTTGGACAAAGATCAACTGAACGGGGTTGAAGGATTTAAGCCTGAGAGGTTCAAGAACTTTACTGAAGAGACCATGGAAAATGAGATAATTTCGAAAGGTTTGACCAAATACGATGATAACACATACTACGAAGACCTGGGAGTGGATAGCAGTGACAGACGGCACATTCTGGTGTTTAACCAGGACCTTCTCCAGGATCAGCGGAAGGCCAGGGAAAAGTTCATAGGGAAAGCGATGGAGGAGTTGGGGGAAGAGAGAAACTCACTCATAGAGGCGAAAAAGAGCCGTAATGAAAATCCGACTGAAAAAAGGATTGATGAGATACTGAAGAAGTTTAAGGTGAATGGCTATTTGGATTATAGCCTTGAGGGCGAGGTCATAACTACGAAAGAGGGTTCTGAGGTTCGGACTTTCAATCTCAAATACGGAAGGAAAAAGGAGGCGATTAAAAAGGCAATGCGAACAGATGGTATGTGGATGCTGGTTACGAATATCACGGTAACTACAGAGCCTGAGGAGTTGAGGCTCAGTCCAGAAAAACTTATACGTGCATACAGGGATAAGAATAGAGTGGAAGAGGGGTTTAGGGAAGTGAAGTCTTTCCTTAAGTTCCGACCGACATTTGTGTATAGAAATGATCATGTCCGTGCACATTATACGATATGCATTCTGGCTTATCTGCTGGATGTAACTGTTACGAACAGGCTCAGGGAAGCTCCGGTCGAGGATGTGGGTGGTGTGAGGAAGGTCTATAGTACGTTTGGTAGATGTGAAGTTGCAAAGTTGGGCGTGAGGGGGACTAAATGTGAAGGTAAAAAGCTTATGCCTGTTACGGAT
>JACUTQ010000254.1 GCA_014859725.1 Methanosarcinales archaeon
CCACCACCGCACATCAGCATTCCGGAATGCTCTGCGCAGGCATTCTTTGGCTAACAGGCGCTGAATAATTCTCTGCTGACCCATAGTAAGGAAAGGTACAGGTGGAGAATCACCCGTAATACGGTAGGGATTGGCAAAATAATGTTCATCATGGCTGCGGCCCCGACAAAGGGTGAGTACTGTAGCGAAAGCCTGACTGCGACGCCCTGCCCGCCCGACTCGTTGCTGGTAGTTAAAACGAACAGGGGGCATGTTTGCCAGCATAACGGCTTGCAAGTCTCCTATATCCACTCCCACTTCCATTGTAGTTGTAACGCTCAGGACATCGATTTCATCGACTTGCTTTATATACTCTTTTTCCTGTCCTTCAACAAGCATACCACGGAAAAGTCTCTGGCGTTCTGCCTGATCGTCTGTCTGCGCAGTCAATTCCTCACAGTGTAACCTGAGCGGGATGCGCCTGTCTGCAGCTGTGCGTGCCAGATAATTGCGCTTCCAGATGTTTTCACAGGTGTGGCCTGGGTTTTCATCGAGTTTTGATTGACAGTTTGTGCAGATGCCTGCTGAATAGTGTAAGTGCGGACGGTGGCAGCCGGGGCAAATCCAAACAGGATCGTCTGAAAGACATACTTTAATATCAAGGCTACTTAGATGGATTTTACCGTTTTGATGCCCGACTTCACGAAGTGCAGAAAATATTGCAGATCCAACATCAGTTTCATTTATTCCTAACCCCCTGCAAACTGCCCGGATATAATTTTTGAATTTTGCACTGGAATCTTGATAATCAGGCCAGTCATTCAGTGGATATTCTGACCCTTCATGGCGGTACAAATCGCCCAAGACCCTCAAAGCAGAATCGCATATCTGCCGGAAAATCTTTAATTGTTCTTGGTGGATGCCTGCTTTAGCTGCGTAATTTAAAAGTTCGCTGTCTTCAATCTTCAATTTTATAATGCCAAGTCCTGACGATTCCAGGCTAAAATAAAGCCTGCTGAAAAACAGACTGGCCAGTCTTTTTCTAATTTCTTTGCGAATTCTATCTTTTGCATACTCTGCACTTTCAGGTGGGAGCTTATCATTCCATCTTTTTTCATTAAAATCAAAGAGATTAGTCCATCGGTGCTTGTCATCTTCCCACTTAAATTCCTGCACATCTAGATCATTTCCAGCCGGATTGATTCCTATATCAATGAGTTTCTTGATAAGCCGCCCACACCCTGAATTACTATTTTGCGCCGGATATATCAAATCGCTTACGGGAACTACCCTCAACTGCCCCCGCTTTTTTATGCCATCAATCCTTTTTTGAGCATCATTGAAAGCCTTGCATACAGTTTCAAGGTACGCCTCAGGTAAATTTGCAGGAATACCAGCTTTAATTAATTCAATATCTTTACGAATTGCAATATCCACTCCTGGATATTCTTCTAAATATTCCAATACAAAAGGAGAATATGTACGGTTCTGTTCAATATCATCAAGCAGTTGTGGTTCTCCTACTGCAGCGATGAGTAGTTCGTGTATGACAGATTCCCTGAGTAAATCTGAATAATGGTTACGCTCAACACCGTTAGAAATTTGCGCAGCGTCTTCACGACTGTCAGAGAACGCTATAAGTTTGCGGTTTTCTTCTGGCAGCTGGTAAAAAAGCTCTTTTGTAAATATCTGGCTAACCTTTGAAAAACCAGTCCTGAACCCGCGTACTGGTGATTTTCGCTGGCGTCCAGAGTGGTCTTTTACACAAAAAGCACATACTGAAGGGAGGGCAGCAAAAGAATCTTTTGATTCAGCCTCTATGAAGCCTTTTCTGTCACTAGAGCCGATTTGAAAAAGATACCCTTTTACCCAGTTTTCTGGGTCTTCCTCATGCCCAAGTCGAACCCTCCCTGAGCGTGAGTCGAGGCTTGCAGCACTCCAGAATCCTTTTTCTTTGTTGCTTTCGCTCAAATTGGGCAAATTTGGCTGATTCCATTTCTCTGCCTCCTTATTAAAATTAGAATCGCCACAGGGCCAGAATACAGCAAAATTTTGATATGTTTGACGTTCCACAAACCGTGCTGTCTGCCTGTCGGGGATTCCTTCTATGTCTGGGTCTGAAGATAATATCTCAATATCACCATCCGAAAGATATACCTTGTTTCCACCGAGATAAACTGTACCGCAGTGTTCGCAATAGAGTAGTTCTAACACTCTACTATGTGT
>JACUTQ010000255.1 GCA_014859725.1 Methanosarcinales archaeon
GCGCATTCACCGCCTGCGCCGACTCGGCAGCTCGAGTATCCGTATGCACCCTTACCTGGCTAAAATCATGCCCAAATCGCGGCTCGAAAAAGCCCCGCTCCGATTCTGCCAGAGGCTGGCCGCTGCCCCTGATAGCATTGATTCGAGATTCAAGATCATTCGTAACTTCAGGAGTTGTATCCTCCCTGCTCTTTGCTTGAAGTATCTCTTCTTCCTCTGGTTCCTCTTGTCGCTGCACCTGAACGAAAGGTGTAATCTGGTTGGCTAGTGGTTTGGCTTGAAGCGTTTCTTCCTTCTCCTCTTCAGACTCCACCTGCCGCTGCATCTCCGGCTCCGGCATCCGTATCACCGCATCCGCCACCCGGTCCGCCTCCTGCTCGTACTTATCCCCGGGCTGGCCGATGGTGAGTTTTGCCTGCAAGGTTCCTGATTTTAGCTGTCGCTGGACAGCCTGGTTACCGATGGTTCTTTGAAGAAACAGGATTCGATCAACATGTGAGCTTTGAGGTCGAAAACCGGTCTTTTGTTTGTGAGGAGACGATTTCTCCTTTGCTGACAAAGATTTATTAGCATTTATCTTAATTCGTTCTCCCATATTATTACTTCCACTTAACTTTAGGTATATGGTAGGGGTCGGCCTTCATGCAAAGTGCACCGTTACGTCTCCCGTTCCGGATGAACACAATAGTTATCGCCAGCAGGAGCAATCAAATAGGACCGGCTGAACTCCTGGCTGTAATCTCCTCTTACACATCCTGTCTCTTTAAAACGAACGACAGCTACTCTAGTTTCGGAATAAAGATTTTTGCCAGAACTTGCCTATCTGAAGGACCGGTGGCTCTAGCTTCTCCACATGTGACTAATCCTATGGGGTCAAAATAAGGTTGGATTTTTAGGCTACTAAAATCTTCCAACAGTTTTTATTCTCTCTCCATGTGTTGAATATTTGTTTTTCTACTGTGAAACGTTGGTATTATATTGTAGTGTAACATTACACTACAATTATGAGTTACATAAGAAAGATTGAACGGCGTAACAAAAACGGTGAAATCAAGGTTTATTATGCCGAAGTAGAATCTGTCCGAGTTGGTGGAAAAGTTATCCAGCGGCACATCCGATCTTTGGGTACTAACCCGTCTTTCCCAACTAATTTTCCTATAGAGGGTGTACAGTTCTCTTATTTAGCCGTTCGACTAATGCAAGGAGATTTAACTCCAAACGAGGTCTTTGATATGTTGGAGAATATGGGGCATCCTGTCTTACGTGACTCTCTGGAACGTATTGGTATTAACTACGATTTCGAAAAAAAAACGTTCTCTATCTACCTATTGTATCCGAAGAAATCAAAAAAATCCACGTCATATGCCCCATCTGTAAAAAAAGACTCCATGTCCAAAGAACCGATAAAAGAATAGTCAGAACATTATCAGGCGAAATAAGATTTAGTATATATTTCAGGTACTGTAAGGAACATGGTTCATTCGATGAGTCTTTACTTTCACTTGTTAATCGGATATGTCCTGCTGGTCGCAACTTTGATAGCAAAGTAATGGTGGCAATTGGTATTTTACGATGGTTTTTTGACTATCAACGAGAAGAGATAAAAACCATTTTCTTGTCAAGGGGAATTCATATCTCAACTGGCGAGATTTCTAACCTGTCTGAAGAGTTTCTCCTAAGGTTTTATGCTTTGCACAAAAGTCATACACCTGAAATAAATGCCCTTTTTGAAAAAAGAGGGGGTATAAGGCTTCATCTGGACGGAACCGGTGAGGCGGGCAACGAAATTGTGTTTATGGCGAAAGAAGGAGAAACAGGAATTACTATGGATGCTCAAATCATCCCAACTGAAAATAAAAAATACGTAAAGGCGTTCCTGCAAACACTGAAATTGCTATACGAGCCTCCAATAGTTGTTGTCAGAGACATGAGCAAACATATCCGTGATGCATTGAGTGAGGTTTTTTCAGAAGTTCAGCAGCAAATATGTCATTATCATTTTGTCAAAAATCTTGGAAAAATCATTTTCAAAGAAAAATATACCGAGTTTCGCAAGAGAATTGTGAAAATGCGGATATTAAGTCAACTTAAAACAATGAAAGACACATTATAATAGCTTTTTCGGTTTGAACATTTCATCTTTTTTTCAAAT
>JACUTQ010000256.1 GCA_014859725.1 Methanosarcinales archaeon
TAAATAATAGTGTTTATTAGTATAGAAATAGTTTATTAAAGGGTCTTAACATATATAGAAAATACGTGATAGAAGTAGAAATCAAGGTTAAGATAGACAATCCTGACTCAATAAGGTCTAAACTTGAAAAACTTGGCTGCATCCATTTTGATAATCAAGTCCAGAGTGATACATATTATAATGCAACTGACAATGTAGGTGGCAGGGATTTTGCCAGAACCGATGAAGCCTTGAGGATCAGGAGGATAAGTGATATTTCCTTCATTACATACAAAGGTCCAAAGATACATAAGCTTTCTAAAAGCCGTAAAGAGATCGAAATCGAGATCAAAGATCCCGCAGGAGCAGCTGAGATGTTAACTGCATTGGGATTTAGCCAGGTAATGACAGTAATAAAGAGCAGGGACATTTACAGGTTGGACCAGTATGACATTTCATTGGACAATGTAAAAGGACTGGGCGATTTTCTTGAGATAGAGACCACTGCTGAATTCGAAAGTGAGGTCCCTTCCAAGGTAGATTCCATCTTTGGATTATTGGCGGAATTGGACCTAAAACAGGAGGATACCATCACAACATCGTATCTTGAATTGCTGCTTCTAAAAAAGAGAAAATGAAAAAAAGTTGATTAAATATATTTGGTCACGGCCAGAACAGTACTTATCCGAATATTTCCTGTCTTCACATCGAATTCAATTGAACCTCCACAATCCACACCCACATATTTAGTTTTAACTAATATCATTGGAATTCATTTAATATTACAATACCAAACATAAATATTTTAGTACCATTAGTAATTATTCATGTTGTACTGAATTACCTTCTAAATTGAGGAATATAATTGAAAGTAAGTGCTTTTACATTGGATAAAATACCTTTGATAATAAAAGGTCAAAACATTTCAGAGCTGATCTATCAGCATACGAAATTGGAGGATAATGATATTATTGTTCTGGCTTCTACGATCATCTCAAAATCTGAAGGTCTTGTCATTGATCCTACTAAAATTATTCCTTCACAAGAGGCAAATAGGATATCAAAAAAAACAGGAATGTACCCGGCATTTGTCCAGGCTGTTCTGGATCAGAGCAGCGAGGTCATATTGGAGTCACCAATATTCTTAGTACGTCATATTAGTGGTAATATCTGCATCAATGCAGGTATAGATGAATCAAATGTTGAAGATGGATTATTACTGCTGCCTGCCGACCCTGATAAATGTGCCCTGAAAATCAAACAAGAATTGTTCAGGTTGGCCGGGAAACGGGTGAGTGTAATCATTACTGATACCAATGGGCGGGCATTCAGGGAAGGTCAGACCGGTTTTGCACTGGGAGTAGCCGGGATGGATACTCACCATGACTGGAGGGGAAGTACAGATATGTATGGAAAAGTATTGGAAGTGGCAAACGAAGCTGTAGTTGATGAGCTTGCAGCTTTTGGAAATTGTATGATGGGGGAAGGTGATTGGGGTACACCAATTTTGATCATCAGGGGATTTAATCTCTACTCTGAAAAAAATGGAGTTAAAGCTCTTCACCGCTCACCAGAAATAGATATAATCAGAACTGCTTTACTGCATTACAAAAATAAATGCAGATTATAGCCGCATATCCATTTTCATTTTACCCATGGCCACCAGATACTGAATGTCTTTTCCAACCTCAATTTTATCCTTGTATCCGTCAGGAATGGTCAGTTCAATAGTGGAATAGTCATTCATATCCATTATCTGTGCCACATTCCCGGTTATGGAAAGTACCTGGCCATTCTTACGTTCAACAAGAGGGACATAGATCTTCTGGGTAACCGGTGATATGATGGATCTTTTTTGGCTGTCAAATATTCCTATGGCTTCCACCCTTGCTTTAGCACTGCCGTGTTTTCCTGGTTTGGAGTGTGATAAGGATTTGATAATGCATGGTTCATCATCTATTATTACATACCTTCCTTCTTTTAATGTGCGGACTTCTGTTTGTTCTTTCATTAGATAAATTCCTCCGGTGAATATGAAATATATAAACGATTCAGATATCTTAGATATTTAAATACGTATCGACATTTAGGTATTCATTCCAATATAAATATAATGTGTATCTTCTTCAAATTAAATGGTAAATGGGAAAATATATTTTTATGGAATCTTT
>JACUTQ010000257.1 GCA_014859725.1 Methanosarcinales archaeon
TAGGGGGGTCAAAATTGGTGGGAAAAAGGGGTCAATTTTCAACGGGAATCTTCAGAAAAGACCCGGTTCCTTCGGGTCTACCACAATAAAATTTGAACCTATGGACCCAATCTCCTGGTCGAAATATTGCTGGAAACTGGCTCCCAGTGATACATTAGCAATGACCGCAGCCACACCAATGACAATACCAAGAGTGGTGAGGATAGACCTCATCTTGGCACTGCGTATGCTTCCCAAAGCCATGCGAATGGACTGTACAAGGTTCACCATCAGTTCCACCACCTATTGTTGCTGTTTCTTGCGTCTGTACATTACCAAACTCGATACAACGACTATGGCTGCCAGAATTCCAAAACTGGCCACTCCATTCCCGCTCTTTGGCTTATCAGGTCCAATAGTTAAGATCAGATCATCTATCACAGCTTCGTGCTGGTTATAGCTGTTTTTGTACTGGGCTGTTATTATCAGATCTTTCGAAGTTGGATTATCATCTGATACAACTCTGGCATCGAATTCCACTGTGAACAATTCATCATGGTCCATGGACCCTATGAAATATTCTGCAGGAGAAAATTCAATACCTTCTGCCTGTGGTTTGATGGACACTGACGATAATGTCCCTGGATGGGTATTTACCACATCGAACTCAATAGTGACTATTTCCTCTTCAAGCGTCAAGGGTTTGGTTGGAATGATCTTGATGCCAGAAGAATCGACTTTGATTGGAATATCCCAATTAGTGTTATAGGAATGTGAACTTCCCATCACATTGAATTCCAGATGATTTGTCTCGTCATTTGCATCGTCGTCCACAATGATATTATATGTAAGATCAATAGTATCTCCAGGACCCAGGATGCCGGTTTCATAATAGGGATCACTGGTTACTATTATATCATTGCTGCTTGACAGACCTGCGGAGCGTACCCTAGCATTGGTATCGTATTCCTTATCGTCTATACTTACGGTATACTGGGTCGCACTGTTCTTCAGTGTAAGTGTAACTGTACCTGTGTCACCTGGCTTTAATACTTCAGGTTCAGTGACTACCTGTTCCAGTTGCAGCGTTCCTTTACTGTCAAATGTATCAGAACCTACCCTGATGTCAAATTCTTGTTTCATCCATACAGAATCCTTATTATCCTGGTAACGGACCTCAATTGATCTGACACCGGTTTTCGCATTTTCATCCACATACAGCTTGTATTCGAATACTGCACCCTGCTCATTAGGCAGGATCCCGATATTTTGTACTGCCTGGTCTTTTGTATCCAATGAGAATGGATATGAAGGAACCAGTTCTACCAAAACGTCATCAGCCCGGCTGTACCCTACATTTTCAACCTTTATCCAGACAGTGACATATTGTCCGATCTCTGCCGGATAAGGTTCATACTTTACGAGATCTACTTTAAGTGCTGTAGATGCTGAAACGCAGGTCACTGACATTGATAATATTAAAATTGCTATAATCAGTGGCCTGAAAAATTTTTTATATTTTCTAATATCTTTCATATTTTTCACCTCTTAATTATTTTCTATATTACCGTCTTTTACCAGCACAACCCGGTCTGCGTATGCTGCAACCTCCGGGTCGTGCGTGATCATAATAATGGTCCGACCCTGATCGCGAAGGTCGGTAAATATTTTCATAATATCAATGCTGGTCTTTGAATCCAGGTTTCCGGTCGGTTCGTCTGCAAGGATCAAAGACGGATCATTGATCAGGGAGCGGGCAATGGCCACTCTCTGGCTCTGGCCGCCTGATAGTTCGTTGATTTTGTGGTCCATGCGATCATCAAGGCCCACAAGTTCCACAGGGATTTCCACATAAATTAATCTCTCCCAATTTTTATTCCCCTTAGTCAGAAATCGCATTATATTGGCCCATATTCATTTCCTATATGTAACTACTTTTTTGACACATGCCTTTAATTCCCGATTCAAACATATAGCTTATCAGATGTGTTTTCCATCAAAACACTCATCGATGTCACGAAAATGTAAACTACAGGCATAGCCATATTACCACAATAACCTTTATTAGTGCCAAAAACAATGTTACACATATGACTGTAATAATTCTAAAGGGAGAGAAAAAAAGAACTTTCGAAATAGACCTTGAAGACCC
>JACUTQ010000258.1 GCA_014859725.1 Methanosarcinales archaeon
ACATTACGGTTTCAGAGATTTGAAAAAGCTCAATTTTTGGAGGTGTGAAGTATAAACCATATCGCTGATCTGTCACAACGCAAAGCTGCAAGAGTTGCAGGATTGCTGTATCTAGCTGTCATAGTATTCGGTGTCACCGCTGAATTAGTTCGCCAGAGTCTTATTGTACCCGGAGATGCTACTACAACAGTCAATAATATCATGGCTTCTGAATCCCTATTCCGTCTAGCCTTTGTGATCGATCTGATCATGATTGCCTGTTTTTTATTGTTGCCCCTGGCTTTATACGTGTTACTTAAACCAGTTAACAAAAACCTTGCTTTGCTTATGGTAATATTCGTTCTGGTCAGTGTCCCGATAATGTTCATCAATATGCTTATCCATTTTGCTCCCCTGCTACTTTTAAGCGGTGCTGACTACTTGACCGTATTGGGAGCAGATCAGTTGCATGCTCTGGTGATGTTCTTTTTCGAATTGTACACAGCTGGAGTTATGATCGCCACGATATTTCATGGCCTTTGGCTCCTTCCCCTCGGGTTTTTAGTTTACAAATCGGGCTACTTTCCCAGAATTTTAGGCGTCTTGTTGATGATTGCATGTTTTGGCTTTCTGATAGATAGTTTACGATATTTTGTTTTTCCCGAATACGAAGTGATAACTTACCCAGGTATCGTGTTTGAAATTATTGGGGAATTTGGATTTTGCGGTTGGCTTTTATTGAAAGGTGCTAAAATACCGAAATAGGGAGTGTACATAAATGAAAGCGATCGTATGCACAAAATACGGACCACCGGATGTCCTTCAGCTCAAAGAGGTAGATAAACCCGCTCCTAAAGACACTGAAGTACTCATCAAAATATTTGCAGCAACAGTTACATCTGGGGACATGAGAATGCGAAGTTTCAAAATCCCTCCTTTGCCCTGGCTACCCATGCGAATATTTTTAGGTTTGAGAGGACCAAGAAAAAAAATACTTGGTTCGGATCTGGCCGGGGAAATAGAATCATTAGGCAAAGATGTAAAGCTGTTTAAAAAAGGTGACCAGATTTTTGGATCTACCGGTGGATTTGGTGCTCATGCCGAGTACATATGTTTGTCTGAAGAAGAGGTGCTGGCAATAAAACCTACCAATATGACCTATGAGGAAGCTGCCGCTGTTTTTTTTGGTGGACAAACAGCATTGCATTTTCTTAGAAAGGGAAATATCCACAGCGGTCAAAAAGTCCTTATCTATGGAGCTTCCGGAGCAGTTGGTACTTTTGCGGTACAGCTTGCCAGGTACTTTGGGGCAGAAGTTACCGGGGTATGCAGTACTACGAATCTGGAAATGGTGAAATCTCTGGGAGCGGATAAGGTAATTGATTATACTAAAGAGGATTTTACCAAAAGCGGTGAGACCTATGACATTATTTTTGATACAGTAGGCAAGAGTCCGTTTTCAGGTTGCGTGAGATCGCTAAAGAAAAAAGGATTCTATCTTAGAACAGTCCACATGACACTGTCACCGATTGTTCGAGGGCTATGGACCTCAATGACAAGCAGCAAGAAAGTAATAGGTGGAGTAGCAAGTGAACATAAAGAAGATCTGATTTTCCTCAAAGAGCTTATTGAGGCAGGAAATATAAGACCGGCCATAGATAGATGCTATCCGTTGGAACAAATTGCCGAGGCTCACAGGTATGTCGAAACAGGACACAAAAAGGGAAATGTAGTCATAACTGTGGAGCATAATATCAAAAACTAACAAAGGGCCTACCACTCCCACACCACAAGACCGGGCGAAGTCAGATCAGGACGGGCACCCGGCCAGAGTGAAGACGAGAGGAGTCGGTAGACTGCAATAGTTTGAAGTTAATTTTATTTGCTATCAGAAGTAATTCCTTAATAAGAGTGGTGGATAATGTGGTTTAATCTACCAATGTTAGTTGTGGGAGGCATATAATATATGAACGAGGAAGCACCCCCCGGACTTGCACTTAGAGTCGTCGTATCCATAATAGTTCCCAAAACCGCCGATTCAATCGAAAAGCGCCTGCCAGCCTTCACACCCTAAGCGCGATGAGAGCTGATTGAAAAAACCTATTGTTCAAACCGCAATGCATCCACTGGATTCATCTTAGCTGCAT
>JACUTQ010000259.1 GCA_014859725.1 Methanosarcinales archaeon
GGTTGAATCTGATTGATGATCTGGGAGAGATGTTCATTCAAGGACTGGCAGGGATCATTATAACGCTGATCTACTCCCAATTATTATCTGCTCTCTCCAATGAAGCCACTAACATAATAGCCGGGATACTTTTATATCATGGTGGTAATTTCAAGAATGTACGGCAGGGTGTACGCCAGATCAGCTGATTTATTTACCAAAAAATATATAATCATTGGTTTCAATAAGACATATGTTCGTATTGTTCGAACAGATCGTATTGGATACACAAATGACACATGAAAAACCCAAGAAAATGATCGATTTTGCCATCCGGCTGGAACATGCCCACACCCTGGCGGACATCTTCGAAGTGGTCAAGGAAGCGGTCTGGATGAGCGAAACACAAAGCAGGGGAGGTCTCATGCTGGGCCTGGCAAACCTTGGCAACCATCCTGGGGGATTCTTTGGAGCGTTCTTTACTATCGGGTCTAACTTTATCGTAATGAACAAAATACCCCTGCTGAGGATAAAAGAGACAAAACCTGCACTGTACAAACCCTATGCTTTCCATGTACTGCTGCATGAATATATACATTCACTGGGATATTTGAACGAGGAATTTGTGCGGCAAAAGGTGTATGAGATATCCAGGTCCTTATTTGGCAAGGATCACCTGGTCACCCGGATAGCAGAGGATACTAACCGTTTTATCCCGAACCTGGCCTATCCGGATATTTCCTGGAAACCTGATGATATGCATATCGAGCTGGTGGAAGGATTTGACAGGTCCAGTGTGAGCTATATCAATTAACAGAACGGATGAGATTACTATTATTACTCCTTTTTCTCAGACCTTAACTTACTGGCAGCTTTTTCCATCTCATCTGCAATAGCATCCCGGGCCTCATTTGCCTTTTTGGTCAGATCCTGCTGCAGTTTACCAGCATCCTCGCCTGTAGTCTTATCTGCCACACTGCTTACCACACCATATGTAAGACCACCAAGTGAGATGATCATATCTCCGAATCCACGTGCTGCATCACGTATATTCTTTTCAACAGATTGAGTAGTACCTTTTTGTTCCATTCTCTTGATGGATTCTTTGATCTCTTCAAACTTCTTATCTGCAATAGCTTCCCATTCACTACTATTCTTTGGTTCTTGCTCCGACATATTTATCACCAATTAAGTATTGTCATCGCACTGATATTAATTTTGCTGAAAAGGTGAGAACTTTTGAAGATAGACCCCAGGTGTGCCCACTGTCTGCTCATGAGGGTGCATTATGAGGCCGAATTAAGTACAGATGATCCTGAAACCATAGGCAAAGCCGTAATAGCAGGACTGGATGCACTGCATCGCACCTTCAAACCCGGTGAGCTGGCGGCAAGGATATCAACAGCAGTCCACCGTCAGGCCTATAAGGCACTTGACGACCCTGATCCATACCTGGAGATAAAACTGCTGAGTAGAGGGATTGCGATTGATCTGATGCCCCTGGCCCGCTCAATAGTTGGAGATGAAATTTCAATTGATGCCTTCCACAGGGCAGTGGTAGTAGCAACTATTGGTAATTCACTGGATTTTGGTGTGGAAGGTTTTGATGTCAAGGAAGAAATATTCG
The DNA here is from genome assembly GCA_014859725.1 of Methanosarcinales archaeon. Lineage (NCBI taxonomy): Archaea > Methanobacteriati > Methanobacteriota > Methanomicrobia > Methanosarcinales > Methanosarcinales archaeon. The sequence goes on from JACUTQ010000259.1 coordinate 1,607, forward strand.
AAGAAGAGTTCAGACGGTTGTACAGCCAGGGTCTGGATGTTGACGACACTGAAAAAATGATGCCGCTTTTGAATGATGTGGTTTATATTGCTGACAATGCCGGTGAGATTCTGCTTGATACACTGGTAATAAATCAGATTAAAGGACTGGGTGGAAAAGTAACTCTGGTGGTGAGAGGTGCGCCTATGCTCAATGATGCCACAATGGAAGATATCGAGGAACACGATATCGAAGCAGACAGGGTGCTAACTACAGGTTCCAATGCCATTGGGGTATGTCTTGAAGAAGCACCTCCTGAGTTGGTGGAGGCTTTTGGCAGGGCATCACTTATTATCAGTAAAGGTATGGCCAATTACGAGACCATGTCAGAATATGGCTACTACCCGATCGCCTATATGCTCAGGACAAAATGCCGGGCTGTGGCAGATGACCTGGGGCTTGATACAGGTCTTTTAGTGGCGCGTGCCTTGAAGCATAAAAGAGAAAGAGAACAACCAAGACATTGGAGGAATTA
>JACUTQ010000260.1 GCA_014859725.1 Methanosarcinales archaeon
AGGGTGCAGGGGGCGACGGTATGAGGAGAAAACTCAACTTAGCGAAGGGGTTCTAACTTTGGTAGAGTCAAGAATATCAGCATATATAACACCAAACGGATAAAAAAAAGCCAGAAAGGTAGCTCCCGAAATAATGTACGGAAAAACGCCATCTAGTTAACATATGTGAAGTTGGTGGAACAATTGTTGAATGATTAAGACCGGTGGAGGCATCAAATGATGAATCCATCTCCTGCTATGGGACAATGCCAAACGAAAGCCGCTTACGGGAAATCTGTACGAGCGGTTTGATGAGTAGAGGGTGGCGAAAGCCACTCTTTTACTCTAGTACCAAACGATAGGAGTTCTGTGCATCTATGATGTAAACTGAAAACAACACAATAATTTTGAAACTGAATTCGGACACGGTATAACTCAATAATATTTTTTGTCCAGGATTTCAGTGGAGTATAAAGATAGGAAAATGATATGCTATACACACACTCTTGCCAATAACAAATGTAATTCTTAAATACATGCCACACTAATTAAACCTATAAGGAGATTAAAGATGGAAAAATATACTCTCCCAGTTGTAATAGAAAAAGATGAACACGGCTATTTTGCTATGTGTCCGGCTTTGCAAGGCTGTTATTCTCAAGGGGATACTTATGAGGAAGCCATTGAAAATATTAAAGACGCTATCCGCCTGCACATAGAAGATATAATTGAAAGTGGGGAGTCAGTCGAAAAGATCAACTCCTTCAGTCTTGTTGCCCTTGAAGTGACTGCATGAGCGAAAAACTACCAAGGGTAACTGCGAATGAAATGATCAAAATTGTTGAAAGATTAGGATTCCGTTTTTCAAGGCAATCGGGTAGCCATAAAATATACAAGAATGATGAAGGAAAAAGAGTAACCATAGCTTATCACAGTGGAAAAATCCTCCATCCGAAAATTGTTAAAAGTATTTTGGATGATGCCGGATTATCGGTGGATGAGTTTAAAAAGATGATAAAAAAGTGAGACCTGAAAACTGATACTATTAACTTGCCCATCCTGCGCTGATTCTGTGCCCGTGCTTATCGATATACTACAATGTGGTCAGATCATTGAAACTCTCATGCACGTATACTGATGCCCCGAACCTCCGGTCCGACCGGTCTGTGACGTTTATTCAATAATCAAACAATAAGGAGTCAGTTCATTGTTCTATATATTGTGACTTTGCGTCAAAAAATTGAAAGAAAAGGCAGCTAGTTTGCTTTTTTAGGGCATACATCTATCATACAACGATGAACTTGAAATAATAGATTAGAAGTTGAATGAATTTACTCCTATTATCCTAAAGCTGCTATATCGATTTTTAATTTAATCAAAATCCTTATTCTGACTACCATCCTTTCATCAAACACCGCCGCCGTTCAGCAGAATCAAGCACCTTTGAACATTTCTCCCAGTGAACCGGCTCAATTTTATCATATCGCAACTCAAAGGGATGCTTTGTCGGCACCTCACCGATTGTTTTTCTTGCATTTTCTTCCTCACCCAGTGCGACTTCCACCCATACATCTTTTAAACAATCCGGGATCTGTCCGAACAGATTATTTATCTCTTCGAGACGACTGGAAAGCAATTCATGAACACGGTCCTCTACTGAGCCCTTATACCTCATATTGTATATCCAGACATCTTCATAGACCTGCCCGATCCTCTGGATTCTCCCCTTTCTCTGCTCAAGCCGTGTGGGATTCCATGGCAGGTCAAGATTTATCAGTGATCCAAGTGTCTGAAGGTTCAATCCTTCACTTGCGGCATCGGTTCCGAGAAGCAAGCGTATCTCCCCATACCTTACCATTGATTTTAGCTTTTCTCTGGATGTCCTGACGAATTCCCCGTTTTCTATGATGCCTGACCGTTGTCCGCCTGCATATATGCCCATTATTTCTTCTGAGAAATCATGTGACAATTTACCAGATAGCCAGTCTATTGAGTCATAATACTGTGAGAAAATTATGCACCCCCGCTCAAGCCAGCCATTTTGCAGAAGTTCCTTTATTTTTTGATATTTTGGGTCCTGATCTTCTTTTTCAGATATTATATCCAGGAATCG
>JACUTQ010000261.1 GCA_014859725.1 Methanosarcinales archaeon
GACATCAAGATTTCACTGACCTGATTACACCATAAGTCTTAAAGCATTCTACTTATGAATGAGCAGTGCGGAGCGAACGTAAATGGTTTATTGTGTTAAATGCGGTGCTAAGAATCTGGATCATTACACCAAACTTCTCCAGTGAGGTCATCGAATTTGCGAAAAATTTCCACCTTGAACATTTGACTGAACACGTAGTCTTGCCTGCTCCGAAAGAGAGTCACCCCGTTGTTTATATGGCGGCTATGCAGTTCTGCCTAGTTTTTTGCGCCTTTCAAATCGCTATCTTAGTTTTAAGGTTCATATTTCATGACACTTTGGATAGAAAGAGCGGAACCATTTCCAATTTAGTCTTTTGGTTCAGCACAGGCTTCTTCCTAAACATGTTGGCAAACGAACCCACACGCTGGTTCGGCTTTCTCGCTGGACTCATAATCTCCATAGGATTAGCAATTATCGCAAGCAGTGTTGTCAAACTATTCAAATAGAGTCTTCACGAAAAATAATGTACTCTCTTGTTTGTTGTATCCAGCTACGGGTTGTTTCCAAATCAGTAAACTGTGTTTGGACTTTTTCTGGTGGATATGAACGTTTATCTTTGCCAATTTCAAAATGTTGAAAATAACATTGGATAAACCCTGCGCTCTATTTTCGTCTTATTTTTTCATAAAGTCTCTCATACATATCTCGTAATGGCTTTATTCGCCAATCCGAACCTAATAGAAAACATGCTATCAAACCAATAATAAGCGAAAGAGACGCTGCTAGCAAGACTGAAATCAGTATTTCCCATATTGGCATTATTTGCATCCAACACATACTTGGTAGTTCTCCCCTAAAAATGTAGCTTGTTCCTAATGTCTATTGATGAGTCATAGATCTCAAAAGATTAATTTAGACGCGCTCATTCTATTATAGTTGGAGTTGATATGCAGAACATTGTATATTCTGAGTGGGTTCCAGCGGGAACATTAGTGAAAACATTAGTCGCATTTGTTTCTTCACTTATCTTATGCGTTTTGTTGATAGTAATCGCGGTTGGCGTTGCAATTCAAATTCCTTTTTTGATTGTTGTCTTAGTGTCCCCTTTAGCGTTTGTGTTATTTTTATTTTGGAATTATCGAGGTATTCAGATACAGGTGATCAATAAGGAACTTTTGATTAGTTACGGCTTTTTCAATCACAAACACATTCCAATATCAAACATAGCCTCTTGTAAACACACCAAAACCCCTCTTTGGAAATATGGAGGAGCAGGCGTTAGGTATTGCTTTACCGACCGCTCTTGGGCTTACACAACATCATTTGGCAACGCGGTTAAAATAATCCAGCGAAAAGGAAAATCTTTTGTTTTCTCTTCGAATAACCCTGAAAAACTCTGCAGCATCATTAATCAAATTAAAGCGCACGCAAAAGGTTTTTAGTTTTGCGGTTTTCAAATAAAATAGTTAGGAGCAAAAGTCTCATCGGGAAACGGTAGTCTTGCATCTGTCGTTAAGTTTAAGCCTATCTGATTCAGCGTCTTTTCGTTGCCTTCGTTTATAAGATGGGTAGTGTGCATCTCGCAATCTTTCAATTTATCCAGTGCATCTATGCATTTGCGTGCTTTCTCGTCCGATACTGCGCTTGCAGCCAATGCGTTGAGTATTTCTTTCACATCCAATGATGTGCTGCTTAGCCTCATTAGGTTCTTTAATTGTATAATGCTCTGGATGACGTTTGGAGATATCACGTCGACTTCATCCGGTATGTTTGCAATGATTTTTGCTGCGTTTAGAATAGCTGCTGATTCAGCGTACAGTAGTGATGAATTCTTTCCTGTTACAATTACAGTCTTGTCTGAATCCAAAAAGATTTCGATTGCCGCGCCACAGAACACACCTTTACATCCCTTTCCGTCGTTTTTTCTTCTTCTAGCGTCTTCTGCTGCTTCTCTTGCTGGCAGGACGACAGAACGGTCTTTGGGATCAACGCCCGCCTTTTCCACAATTTTTTTCATTCTCTCAAGCGTATCGTAGAGAGTGTTACCCTCTACGAATTCTCTGTGATACCTGAAGTAGCGTCTTAC
>JACUTQ010000262.1 GCA_014859725.1 Methanosarcinales archaeon
ATCGCCCATTTATCGGCTCAGAGAAAGGGATGGCATTACGCGAATCAAAGGATTCTACCAGGCCATGATAAGAAATGTTAATAAAATTTTCGGTGGAATAAATGGCAATTCTGTCAGCATTCTTACCTTTGAAGGGAGGTTTAATTTTGCCACACCCGACTAATAAATATTTACGGCCATATTTAATAACACGAAGGTCCTCTATACCATAAGAAAAGTCCTGGTGATCAGTACCATCACCTCGAATTACCTCATCCCGAAATCGAGTGAAATGAATTCCATCATCACTAACCAAAGGCCAGACCTCAGAAATGTAGTTTTCCAGGTAGGAACGCTCAATTCTGAGTCTTTCATCGAAAAACGTACCCTTCCGATATCCTTGATGGCATCTCGGCAGTAAGATGACTTTATCCTGGAAGATTTCAGCTCCTGCGTTAAAAACAGCCCCAATTTTTGGGATATTATCTTCTTTCCAGACCAGCCTCAGGTCTTGAGGTTTTACAATCGGATTGTCTCTAAAGGAATCCATCTTGAAGATAGTATCTCCGGAATCCAGAAGGATGATTTTACCATCGCCTAATTTTTGGATATTTTTATCAAGTGCAGATATCATCTTCCCCTCCTTTCTCGAGTTTCCATTAACTTTTCAAATAATCTTATATATCTCTCGGCAATTCTTTCTGCTTCATAATTCTTTAAAAAAGCCTTTACTATGGCAAGGTCAAATTTACCCTGAAATAGCTCAATAAGTTTTATCTTCATATCCTCAAAATCGCGATATTTTATGATTTCATTTCCGTGTAGTTCTATATAATTCGATTGGTGAAAGAGGATGGGGCAACCCGAACCTAAAAGTTGACAGACCGAACTGGACACCACTGCCTTGTATTTTTGCGAGGATTCTCTATGGATGAGTAATACATCTGAAGCATGCAGATAATCATATAGTTCATCTAAAGGAAGTGCCCTTACTTGAAGGTCTATAAAATTGTATTGCTTTTTCGCTTCGCGCAATTCATCCAGCTCACTTTCGGGATTGGCAATAACTACATATCGAAGAGGATATTGTGGATATTCTTTAGCCATTTCATATAGGGTAGGTAAAACAGATATAACATCCTTTGACCTGAAGCCAAAGGAGAATATAATCTTTTCTTCCAGGGGTAGTCCCAGCTTTTTTCTTGCTACTTTCTTATCACCAAGCTTGAGTGAATGATAAGGATAAGATATCATATGAATCCTTTCAGCAGGGAAAGATTTGACCAGATAGTCTTTATATCGCTGGTCAAAACAGACAATAGCATCCCAGTCGAATTTATAATAAAGGGGGTCCTCGGGGGCTTTACCTTCATGGACGACCTGAACAGTAATTGCTCTTTGTTTGATCTGGGGAAAGAGCTCAAGTAATTTTTTGGCGGGTAACCTCTCCACATTTTGAGTGACAAAGACTTCGTATTCTTCATTTAAAAGTGGAGAAGGATCAAAGGAAGTAGCACGAGTAAATGGTATGACTTCATCAACACTAAAATGTCTGATTACAAAATCCTCATCCCGTTGGAAAGTAGGACGGGCATCAGGGTGTTTCTGGGCAGAAAAGACCTTAAGCTGATGACCTAATTTCACCCAGGCTCGACCTACCAATTCTGCATGGATGGAAGGTCCATTAGCGGCATTCCAGAGGCACATCATCCCTATTTTCATCTTATTCCCTCCCTGATACTTTATATTTCATACCTTCCTAGAAATGTCTTTAATTAACTTGTTTAAGGTTGGTTTATCTTGATGTTTAATAAATTGGGATCAGAGATTAGATTTTTATTACATCTAATATTCATATTCTACAAAAATCTTAAAAATCCTCTTTTTTTATTCATTCTTTCTTTAATGAAGAGTATTTTTTGGGGAAACATGATGATATATATTTCATTTTTCTATTAGTTTACGTAATCATAAATTTCGTAGGACAGGTGTCTCGCCTGTCTGTAACGCCATTGAGACCGAAGGGAGCGAGGCAATCTCATTGAGATTGCTTCGTCGCCTTTGCTCCTAATAATGACAAAAAATT
>JACUTQ010000263.1 GCA_014859725.1 Methanosarcinales archaeon
CTTGGAAGGGCTAGTGGCCCGATAAGTAAAAGCAAAACAGCAGAATGGTTTCAAGATTCATTTTTAGACATCATCTGGTCATTCCCTCACAAGCTGAATACCAACAACTTCACAAACCACATGGATTACATCACAGACGATGTGATGAGGAAGATAGAGGATGATATTGGAAAAAAGCTTGTAGAACAGGGTCTAAAGCCATCGACCTTATTCTTTGATACAACGAATTTTTTCACATACATTGAACATGGTGAGGATATCCCAAAAAAAGGCAAAAGTAAAGAAAAAAGATATGACAAGAACTTAGTTGGATTGGGGTTGGCAGTATCAGATACAAACATTCCTTTTTTCCATGAAACGTACTCAGGAAACATTCACGACTCCAAATCATTTGGAATGATCTTTGATAAAATAGTTGAGAGATTAACTTCGATAAATGTGCCGCATGAGGACATTGTTTTGGTTATCGATAAGGGCTGTAATTCGGAGGTAAATATTGACAAAGTCATCTCAAAAATGCATATCGTTGGTTCAGTGAAGAAAAACCAAGCTGAAGAATTATATGATGTTTCACTTGATGAGTTTGATCTGCTTTATGAAACAACGAAAAAATATAAAGTACTGGGTTATCGAATAAAAAAAGAAGTATTTGGAACTGAATTCACATTAGTGGTGAGGTACCACCATGGGAGTTATAAAAAACAAAAGCAAGCATATGACGAAAAGAAGATTGATATTCTAAGAAGACTTCATGAAATAAAGCAATCTGTTGAGAGAGTTGGGAAAGGCAAGAAAAAAAGTATCACGAATGCGCTGATAGATGCCTCAAAAGTTATCCCGGATGATTACAAGAAGGTGTTTATGTTTAAAGGGTTTGAGAGTGAGAATGTATTTACATTTTTGGTTGATGAGGAAGCTGAGAAAAAATTAGAACTCACTTTTGGCAAGACGATTTTATTTACGGATATGCATGATTGGGATGCGGAAAAAATAGTTACAATGTACAATCAGAAGGATTTTATTGAAAAGGATTTCATGAGTATGAAAGGATTAATGGTAATACCTATGAAACCTTTTTTTATCAGAAAAGATAAAAGAATTCAGGTACATTCATTCCTTTGTGTTATGGGGTTGGTATTCTACAGATATTTGCTATGGAAATTGGAAAAACAGGAGGAGATGCTCTCAGAAACGCGAATTATTGAGGAACTTGAGAAGATTAGAATTGCTCTGGTGAAAAAGGGCAACAAGAAACCGCAGTTTATGTTTGAAACTATGGGATTAGATCAGATGAGACTTTTTACTACACTCGGATTGGATACGGTTTTGAAGGAGGCTTGATTCGAGAAATTCATTTAAAAAAATCTGGTGGCAACAAAAAACGATAGTGGGTGGTGCTATTTTTTATCATCTTTCAAAGTCAGGTAATAAGCTTAAATAACAGTAATAATATAATAATATAATAATAACAGTAATAATATAATAATATAATACTAACAGTAATAATATAATAATAATGGATAAAGGTCGCTAATTTTATGAAGAACAGAGCTGGAAAATTTGTACCGACATCTGCCGGTTATAGTGCATTTGTGCCTGCGGATTTACCGCCATATCCACCTCTGGAATACGATGATGAACTTCATTCATTACTATCAAACGCAGATAGAAATCTTGCAAGATTGGATGGCATTACATCAGTTTTACCAAATCCTGACCTTTTTATTGCCATGTATGTAAAAAAAGAAGCACTCTTGAGTTCACAAATTGAAGGAACTCAGGCATCTCTTGAGGGTGTGCTGGAATTTGAAGCCGATATGACGCCAAAAGATGATGTGAATGAAATTAGGGAAGTAGTGAATTACATCAAAGCGTTAAACTATGGAATCGATAGGCTTAATGAAAGTCCCATGTCTTTGATGGTTTTGAAAGAGATTCACAAAATACTCTTAGAAGGAACAAGAGGTAATGATAAGAATTCAGGTGAATTTAAGATATGTCAAAATTATATAGGTATGTCCGGTGCATCAATAAATGAAGCAATATTTGTTCCACCCACACCAG
>JACUTQ010000264.1 GCA_014859725.1 Methanosarcinales archaeon
GCGAAATCAGATATATATTTTAGAAACCATCGAACGTTAAATTGCCCCGAAGGGACAGTCATTAATCAGTCCATAGCCCATAAATAGCTAACGAATAAGTCGTGATTGTGTTTTTCTTAAACATCAAGCAACTTTATCATTAACCTTGCCTCAACTAAATTAAGTTAGATTATGATGCACTTGAAAGTTTTTAAATCTTTGTATCCACATATCCACATGCTGTGTGGCATGATTCCCTCAAAATCAAATAGCTATTGCTATTAGAACTCATAATTCCTTCTTACACACCTCTTAATTGTTGATAAGCCCAAAACATCAACTTTGCTTCTTGATACATATTCCTTTTTTTATGACTTTTCACACTTTCACCAAATATTCTCTTACCTGCAGAAATAATACCTTCCGTTGCAGGCCATCTCATCCCATATCCCTTATGTTTAGCCCAACCTCGATAACCCAACTGCTGATAAAGTCGACTTTCCTCGGCTCGTTTACTCAAACCCTTACCTGTGGCTTTTACAGGTTCACAAACCTTGTATCAGGCATCTATAGTGTAACAGAGGAGAAAAGAAAAGGATGGATAAATACTAGCGATAATATTGACCACTGGAAGAAGTATGATCCAGTTGCTCCGTTCGGGAATGATCTGGTGAATATGGAACATGGAAATGGGTATTGGATAATGATGAGTGGGATGATGTTTTAATAAATTAAAAATTAAAAACATAACATTGATAAATCCAATGAAAGTTTAGAATTACTTAAGTCAAATCAAGGATTAACAATTTGGGATTATTTGACGGGACAACTAAGCATATATCTTATCAAATATGGGGAAGTGTGACAATGAAAAATAAAATTAGTAAATGCATTATTGCGTCAATATTGTTTATTACTTGTATTACAACTGCTTCGGCAATACCTCCAATACCTGAATCCTACTGGGGATATGCGTCAATTAATGGTATACCGACATCAAATGATACTTCAATAACTGTTGAAATTTATGGTACTGGAGAAGAAGTCGGGAACACAACGGTACAATTTCCAAATGGTGGATACTCATTGGATATTATTTTTGATGATTCAGACACTTCTTACGATGAAGGAGCCGATGAAGGGAATGCCCTTATATGGAAGCTTGGGGGTGTTGTCTGCGATACACCAACAAATGATGTTGCCACGTCCGGTAAGGTGAATAATGATTTCAATCTGGTTTGTGGTGATGATCCTGCGAGTGACCAGGGAAGCTTAAGTGATATGTCAGTTAGAGAAGACATTGCAACCGGGATATCAGACGAAGTATCACGGGATGAGCAACCTGTTGAACCTTCAAGAGGGCTTGATTATCCAGAAACTGCTGACCAGATGGAATCTTCAGGGGAAGTACCTTCAGATAAAAATCCAGCAATTCCGGGATTTAGCTTTATCGAAGGGATATTTTTCCTTTTGGCAGCAATTTTATTATTGCGAATAAATTAATCTATTGATAAATCCAATGGAAGTGTAGAATCACCCAAACGCTAAAAAATTTTACACCCAATCGAAATCAAAACATTTATATATGAAGTTTTTTGAAATAAACCAAGGATTTAACAATTTGGATTTATGTGGTGGGACAACTCAGCATATTTCTTATCAAATTTGGAGAGTGAGAAAATGAAAAATAAAATGAGAAAATACTTTATTGCTATAATATTGTTTATTATATGGATTACGACTGCTTCGGCAATACCTCCAATACCTGAATCTTATTGGGGATATGCCTCAATTAATGGCTTACCAGCATCATACGGTACTACAATCACTGTTGAAGTTTATGGGACTGGGGAAGAAGTTGGGAACACAACTGTACTATTTCCAAATGGCGGTTACTCATTGGATATTATTTTTGATGATTCAGATACATCTGATGATGAAGGTGCAAATGAGGGGGATAAATTAATCTGGAAGATAGATTCCATTAATTGTACAACCCCTGCTCCAGGGAGTGATATTGCAACAAGTGGGAATTCAAATAGTTTTTTTAACCTTACATTAATAACCATTTCACCAAACCAGGC
>JACUTQ010000265.1 GCA_014859725.1 Methanosarcinales archaeon
GAATGGCATACCGGACCTTTCAAATATTTCTCAGGATTTCCGTCCTTAATTACTCTGGAGATAAAGGTAAATGTCGAATCCATGGCATCAGAATATTTTTCAATGAATTCATCTTTATGAGCATACGAAGCATAAAACCCATTCGATGCCAGAAAACCTTTTTCAAGCATCACTTGTGTGAAAAGCGTTTTCAAAACCAGTGGATTCTTATATTTGAAATCAAAATGCTCCAATGGGTCGATACCTGAGATCTCAATCTCAATACCATGTTTTGAAGCCACAGTTGCCCACAGGTCTTTCACTTTCCTTCCGGCCCTTATCAAATGCTCGGTGACGTTGTTATCCTTCATCTTATTTATAGTTGCAATAGCTGCCGTTGGTCCGATTCTGTCCGTCCAGTAGGTGCTGCTTATAAAAGTATCCTGTGCGACCTCCATGACATCTCGTTTGCCTATTATTGCCGCCATCGGGAAACCATTGCTGATACCCTTTGCAAACACAGCTATATCAGGTTTAAGGCCAAAAAGCAGATGAGCACCCCCATTATTCAATCTGAAACCTGCGGTTATTTCATCCACTATCAGGATTATGCCCATTTCATTTGTCACACGTCTGATCGTTTCAATGAACTCTTTATCCGGGAAATTGTTCCTGATGGATTCCATGACCACTACGCCAATACTGTCTTTGTGCTCATTGATGAGTTTCAGGAAACCCTGCGTATCATTATAATTAAATGGGCATGTTAAACCTTTTAGACTCCTGGGTACGCCTATTGGGTTCAATCCAGGCAACAGATGCCCGTCAAGCGACTTCTCATCCCCAAGATTCGAAGAGAGATACCAGTCATGCCAGCCGTGATAGCCGCAGAAGAGCACAACATCTTTGCCAGCTTTTGCTCTCGCTATCCTCACAGCCACTGACATGGCTTCCCCGCCTGTTCTTGCATATCTCACCATATCAGCCCAGGGATGAAGTTCTATAAGTAGCTCAGCAAGTTCCACTTCCTCAGGAGCATTCAGGGTGCACATATTTCCTTTATCAACAGCTGACTTGACGGCTTTATTAATATCATCATCTGCGTATCCAAGGACACAGGAGCCAACACCCATCGTGCTCATATCAGTATATCTGTTCCCGTCCAGATCCCATACTTCACACCCTTTAGCCCTGTCGTAATAAGCAGGCCATAGTTCCGGGAGGAACATCTCGGGTCTCTTTGATAAAAGTTGAGTTCCACCTGGTATCAGGTCCTTCGCCTTTTTGTAAAGCTCTTGTGACGCGCTCATATTTTACTCCTCAATATTATCTAAATTTAATGTTTTATCTTCCTTCAGAGACTTCAGATACCCTTCATTTCTAATGATATGCTGATTTATTTGCTCAATTTCTGGTTTTTCGATTATCAAACTAAGAATGTCAGCCATACCAAATAACTGGTTTTTATTATAAAGATACTTGTATACCAATCTCAAAAAGTCCAGATCTTCTGCATTGTCCAGTGTCCACCTTTTTTGTGACAGATCTTCTTTGGACTCCAGACTGGAATATTTAAAAAATTCTGGATTATTCCTGATATAGGGAGTCACATGTTCCCTCTCTGAAGCAAGTTTAGCGTTATTCCATGCTGTTTTTAATGATGCAAAGGTAAAAACCTCTATATCCTGCCCATCCGGATATGTCTCTCTAAGTGTATTGGATGTGTAATCAGCATTCGTCTTTAAATGCAAGCTTATTACTTCATCAATTATTCTCGCATCTATGACGGGACAATCTGAGGTAATCCTTAAGATATTGTTAGCTTTAAATAGTTTTGCTGCCTGATAATAACGGTCCAGAACATCGCTTTCAGAGCCGCAATAAATACTGATTCCAAGATGTGCGCATAGCTCAACAATCCGAAGATCAGCTTTACTGATTGTGGTTGCCACAACAACATCATCAACATGTTCGCTGGCTTCTATCCGTCTGACAACATGCTCCAATACGGTCTTACCTTCAAGGTTCAGCAAAACCTTTCCAGGTAATCGTGTTGATCCCATTCTGGCCTGTACAATGGCTAT
>JACUTQ010000266.1 GCA_014859725.1 Methanosarcinales archaeon
ATCCTGGAATAGATTAGTATCATATTGTTTATCCATAAGAGTTGTTCCTATGCAACTGGACAGTAGTAAGTTCTCGTGCACATACAAATAAGTCTGTAAAATCAAGTAGTTAAAAAATAAGTAGACATTTACTATAAAATCAGATAGATACGATGTGAATCCTATTGCCTACAAGGAGGTTTCCATCATGCTGATTTTATTGGATAAGTTTTTATTGGGCTTTCGTTGCTGCTTTTCTCGCAATGCGGCCTTCTGCTGGTTCGTTATCATTATAATGGGCTTTATCGTCCGATTTGATCACCAAGGAGTAACCAGCTTTATCCGATGGCTTTTCTTAGAACCACAATATTATGACTTACTGCTTCGATTTTTTCGGGCCAATTCCTGGACTCTCGATTGCCTCCTATCACATTGGGCAATGATGGTTCTTAATCTTTACCCAATCATCAAATTCAATGGCCGTCCTCTTTTGATCGGAGACGGTATCAAAGTCTGCAAAGAGGCCAAGAAAATGCCGGGTGTTAAGTATCTGCACCAGGACTCAGACAATAGTGGCAAAGGTGAATATATCTATGGTCACCATATTGGCTTTGTTGGTTTGCTTGTCGGATACTTTTCAAAAGCTTTTTGCCTTCCCATGCATGGACAACTGCATGAAGGTGTTGATGCTGTTCGTCCTGGTGAGGGAATTAATGGCAAACCAGCAACAATAGTTACCAGGATGGCTCATCTCGTTGTACAAAAAGCTCTCAATATGGGATGCCTATGTTATGTGGCACTGGATGCCTATTTTTCCACAGGTCCTGCTTTCCTGATCTTTAAGGCGGCTGTTAACGACATGGGAGAACAATTGGTACATATCGTTACCCGTGCAAAAGACAATTACGTTGGCTATCTTGATCGTGAATTTTCGGACCGGAAGTTTCATGAAGATGACAAAATTAAGCTGATGGAGTATTTCGAATTCCCTGAATTTTTTAAAAAGGCTGAATTGACAATTTATGGCCAGGTAAAAACCATTGAATACTGTTGCCTGGACCTGCTCTGGAAGCCCATTAATGGTTGGGTTCGTTTTGTTTGTGTGCGGGACGGTCACAGTTGTTATATCTTGATGAGTTCAGATCTCCAACTTCCAGCAACTGAAATCATAACCATTTATTCTTACCGAAGCAAGATTGAAGTTATGTTCTTGTTTCTCAAGCACCTGATTGGTGGATTTTGCTATCATTTCTGGACCAAAGCATTTCCGGAACTCAAACGAGGCAAAAAACCTGATCTTTCGATTCTCAGCAAGCCGGATCTTGAGAAGGTTGAAAGAACTGTAAAGGCAATTGAAGGCTTTATCAATCTCGCAGGCATTGCTATGGGACTCCTTCAATATCTGGCCCTCACACAGCCTCGGGCGATATGGAACAGCTACCAGGGGTGGCTAAGAACACGTTCATCTGACATTCCATCAGAAGGGATTGTCCAAAGTGTTCTGCAGGCTGAATTTTTTTCTACAGCCTGGAAAGTTCCAGTTTGCCTAACTTTAAGAATTATCCGGAAAAAATTTCGCAAAGGCCTGTTGGATACAGTTCCGTAAATATAAGAGTTTTAAAGGCCACATTCCAAGCAGGGCGAAGCTTTTAGTGCTGCATTTTCAAAGAAACCTCCCTGGCAGGTCTAAAGCCACGTGCTGTATTATACCCCCTGAATCAATAGAAACGAAACGGTTACCAAACTCGCCTACTTTTATGGGATGTCTCTGTTATAGAGAACTTACTACTGACCAGTCAAGGAGATATTTTTTATTCTCGAGGTCTTCTCTAAGTTTATCAAGGACTTGGCTACGTTCTGCCTCAATCGGATCCCCCGTGAAAACAAAATGGATGCACACTTGTTCAATGATAGCACGATTCTCGACCATACAACTGCGTAACTGGAGAATGATTTGATTCACATTGCTGTCTTGATGAGGAGCTACAAAAATTCGTTCAATTCCAGCGTCGATTAACCGCTCAAGCGATTGCTTAAACTGTGCA
>JACUTQ010000267.1 GCA_014859725.1 Methanosarcinales archaeon
ACCTTAAGGGATACAAGAAAGGTGTCAGTTCTTTTAACGACCCATGTCATGTCTTATAGCTCGCTAAGGAGGTCATCCACGGAAGATATTTCTTTAACCCGTCCTTCCTTAATATCAATATCACTTTTATGAATTGATTCCATGGTCTTTGGGTTATTAATGATCTCAACAGTGTCGACTAATGCATCTAAATCTTCATGGGTTATCATTTTTTGCTCAATGACTTTTAACTCCCGATAGATATCATCAATTGTAATTGAATTATTCATACATTGAATTCTGCTTTAATCTTAATAATTCTTGTCATTGTTAATTAAATAATTAGAAGTAAATTATCTGTTTCACTTTTTATCATTTCTATGGTCTCTACAAATGATTCCACCTCCCATCCCTTCTCGCCTTCACTCTGCCCGGGTGCCCGTCTCGATCTGCTTCGCACGTCCTTTTACAATTTATCTAATCCTCTTCAAAGACGACTAATTCATCAAGGGATGTGTTCAAGTTCCTCTTGATGTTAACACGTTAGAAAACTATAAGTAATGTTTATCACTATTAATTATTAAGATTTTTTTAAATGAAAAATCAAGAAGGTTTAAACTATGGACAAAAGCAGGAGACGAGGCATCGGAGTTTTAATTTTTAGCATGGGCTTGATCGCGATTCTTATCGGTGCAATGACAGATATCTATACGGCAAAAGTCGGCGTGATTATCATGCTCGCTATCTGGTTCATTGGTGGCGCAATTGCCATGATAGTATTCGGAGGAAAAGAAGAATAATCTCCCCCACCTGAAAGGACTTAACAATATCTACAAGCTCAGCAAGTGAGGAATACTGGAGGGATTATCATATCCCCTCATGTTGTGGGGTGTGGTCATGTATTGCTGCTGTCCCTGCCACCACTGCCCGATAGGGCAGCAAGGTGGCAGCCAACCTTGTAGATTTATAGGAGATTTAAACTACAGAGGACGAGGAGTACACATAGTGCGGAGGCAATCCACATTGTTTTCTGAGAACCTAAAAGAATCAAAGTTGAAGAAATATTCTCATTTAACCTTTTGCAGACAAAATGTTACCGACCTTCAGAGCATGGCTGTTCATCCCATGGATTAAATATCTTCACGCAACAGCGCTCTAAAACCAGCCTGTTGAAAATGCTCATCTGATGTTAAAGCATTTTGCAAACCTTGTTCTTCCATCATAATGAATGAGATACAATCCGTTAATCCCCATTCTTTATCGTTCCGTTTGTGATAGAAGTCTATGGCGCTATGCAACAATACACTATCTACTGGCAGGACATTTACATTGTGGGTGCTGTATAAACTTTCAATAAAAGAAACTGCAAGAGAACGGTTAGAGCGTGCCAGTGAATTGCCTATTTCAATTACGACTGTTTCTGTTATGCATACTTCATCTGCAATACGTATTTTTGGAAATATTGCCTTGGCTTGTTCATGAAATTGGCACAGTTCCAAAATCCAGTTATTCCAACGAATATATCAGATGCAGATGCGATTACAAATCCGTGTAAATCCGCGAAATCCGTGTCTTTTTATTTTTTCAGACGCGGATTAACACTGATTTACACCAATTTTACCCAAAGTCGGTGTCTGAAAAATAACTGGAAAATGGGAAAGTGCCATGAAATTTATCGTTTTGATTAAGCAATGCAAGAACATATCTGTATCCATGAAGAAACGATTTAAATTCATGTTACTCCTTTTTTTGCTGTTTTGGCGCGCCATACAAATAATGGTCGTGTTCTTCGGACCAATCTTCAGGGCCATCGATTTTTCCTGAAAAATCACTGAGTACTTCCCAAATACTCTGCCCTGCTATTGATTCATCATCTTCTATAGTTATTCGATATCTAAGATTAGGCTTTAAATCGACTGGTTCTTCCGGTGTTATAACTTTCCTGTCAAAGTGAGCAAGCAACGTGTGAATTTTTACTGCATTCATACTTATATTTAATATTTAATATTACTAATATCTTTAGACTTTCAACTTCATTCGAT
>JACUTQ010000268.1 GCA_014859725.1 Methanosarcinales archaeon
ATACAAAACCCCGGGAATAAATATCACATATTAAAATATATTATTTAATGGAATTGCACCAACAACAAAGGCGATCAAAGCTAAGAACATAGCAATTTTAAGCAATTTGGATGATTTTCCTGAATTATCCTTCAATATTATTTCATTGATTGATAATAATAATAATAGGTCTGCCACAAATATTATTACCAGATATGATGCCCCGAAAGCTCCATTTAGCAAAAGCGGAAGTGGGCTCAGGATCACCCCTGTCAATCCTAATACAGCAGCCAATCTTGCTGAGAACTCCTTTCCAATACTTATCGGCAGTGTAGTTGCACCGGACTCCGAATCCCCTTCCATATCCTGGATGTCCTTTACGATCTCCCTGGCCATGGTAACCAGAACTGCCAGCAGGAACAGGACCACATTTGACCTGATACCCATACCATTAAAGATCTCAAGTGCACCTCCGAACAAGAATGTTGAACCTGCAAGATACCCAACCACCACATTACCCATCAGTGCCATGCGCTTGAATGTGCTGGAATAAAAGATGAGGAGCAAGGAATTGAAAGCAGCCAGGAACAGGCATATGAGACCTAAAAACCAGGATAATAATATTCCCATCACGAACAAAGAAATTGCTATGTACAGGGCAGTCTTCCGCTTTATCCTGCCAGAAGGAATGGGTCTATCAGGTCTGTTTACGCTGTCTATCTTATGATCGAAATAGTCATTTATGACATTGCCTGCTCCGGTTACTAAAAAGACAACTGAAAAAACAAGAACAGGCTCATATACTATTTGTATATGCATTGAATCAGGCAGTGCCAGAAATGCAATTAATGTCCCCACAAGTGCTGCAAATCCTGCCATTACACAATTGCTCCACCTGAGCAATTCCAGTACAGTGGTCACTGGTCTGAAAAAAGCTGGCATCAATCGCCACGTCCGGCCTCAAGCATGCGGTCTAGTGCCTGTTTAGCTCGTATTCTAAGCGGCTGAGGGACAGTAATAACATACTGGTTCTTCTCCAGTGCATCTATGATGCTCTTCAGACTGTTCATTTTCATGTTAGGACATACCGCATATTTGGATGCAGGATAGAATATCTTATCAGGATTCTCATTTTTAAGCCTGTGCAGCATTCCCACTTCAGTCCCTATAATGAACTCATTATTTCTGGACTCTTTAACATACTTGACCATACCCCCGGTACTTAAGACCGCATCGGCAATGTCTATTACCTCTGGTTTGCATTCAGGATGTACCACTGCTACGGCTTCGGGATGTTCATCCTTTAACAGCAGGACATCCCCGGCCAGTATCTGGTGGTGTGTTGGGCAGTAACCATCCCATATAATAATATTTTTATCAGTGTTACGCTGCACATACATTGCCAGGTTCTTATCTGGTACGAAGATCACGTCATCCTCTTCCAGGCTGTTCACTACCTGCACAGCATTTGAAGAGGTGCAACAGACATCTGATTCAGCTTTCACAGCTGCGCTTGTGTTCACATATGCGACCACAATGGCACCAGGATGTTCTTTTTTCATCTGAATCAGGGTTTCAGGTGTGATCATAGCCGCCATAGGGCACTGGGCTGCCAGTTCAGGCATCAATACGGTCTTTTGCGGGCTCAATATAGCTGCACTTTCAGCCATAAAGTCCACTCCGCAGAACACGATCACTTCAGCTTCATGTGCTGCAGCCTGCTGGCTTAACCCCAGGCTGTCTCCTGTAAAATCAGCAATATCCTGAACCTCCCCACGCTGGTAATTATGGGCTAAAATAACTGCATTACGTTCTTCTTTCAGTTCAAGAATTCGATCAATAAGCTTATTATTATTCTGGGAATTCATTTAAATAACCCGTGAGTCAATCTCAGTCCAGTCACAAATTATTGCAATGGGATAAAATACTTTCCCACTGATCTTAATTATGCACCCTGCTGAGAAGACTATTTCAAAAAACGTACATGAAATTCTTCGAATAACATGCACAAAAATATGAAAGTACCCCT
>JACUTQ010000269.1 GCA_014859725.1 Methanosarcinales archaeon
ATTCTGACTAACTCTGCAAGATCCTGACTCCATACCCAATCTCCGGGAGAGAAGGACGTTAGCTCGAAATTGTTGCCAGTTTTTCTTTCATTACTCAAAGAGATACCTCTTATTTGGTTAATTGTAATAATCGTTCAATTGTCTCTCTTACTGTTCTCTGATCCATTCTGTTATATTTTCCTATTGCATCATGATTTTCTGGGATTCTCCTTAAACATTCACTGAGAAAATCGAATTCATCAAGCTTATCACCAAGAAAATTTAAGTCAATCTCTGTTCCTCCATAACTCGGGTCAAGGAGTGCAATAATATCAGCATAGTCCTTAACGAGTTTTCCACGCTCCCAGTCTGTATCAGTACTGGTTTCGGAGTTTAATCGGAACGATCTGTCCCAGGAAGCTTTTAATTTGAGTATTATTAGCATAGACCTCTTCGGAACTGCAACAGAGATTCCCCCTATTATTTCTCTTACTTCAGTATGTTCCTTTTGAATGTCAAAGTCTATATATAAGTCTCTGCCTTCGAATTTCATTCTTTCTCGTGGAATGAAATCTATTATTATTTCCCTAATTTCTCTATCTCCGGTTGGTTTCGAAACGGTATTAATTCCACCAGGAATTCGGTACGAATCGTATCCACGTTCCCGTTTTAAAAATTGTTTGAGGGTATTTTTAGTTCGACTATTGGTTACTAAATCAATATCAATCGAACCATACCATGGATTATAGGCATCTACGGCCCACCCACCTATAAGAACAGTTATTGGATTATCCGCTGTCTCTCCGCGCTGCTTGACCCAGTTTAAAATAAATTCTAGTTCTTCAAGAGACTTTTCAATTATCTGCTGATTGGGTTCATAGGGAGGCATATTTTTCTACCATAGCTTTTGTGATATCCCGTCCGCTGTACCCTAATCCTGCCAGATCCAGTAATGTCTGAGATGGAGAGACTATCTGAATACCCTCTTTTTCTCTTGTATCATTGAAGACTTCTCTATCTGGGGTATATATTCGTGCTTTGATGCCTTGCTTGTCAGCATCTTTGAATGTATTCATGAAGAAATCCATTTCATTTTTTTCGATATATAAATAGACAGTATCATGCCGGATAGCATAGCCTGTATATAATCCTCCAGATGTATAGCTGGTAAAAGCAAACTTGATCCCTTTATTTTTTAATATATGGGACAGTTCCTGAGCAGCTTTAAAGGCATCATGATATCCGATAGTGATTTCACCTGCATATAGATTTTCAAACGGTCTCTCCCATGCAACACCATTCAACAATTTATTGGTATCAGAGATGCTGACATAATTTCCTTTTTTTGTCGTGATTCCTTGGTTTATTAGGCTTTTTACTGTCGCATGTGCCCATCCATAAGAGACCTTCTCTATAATTGATAATTGCCGGATGGATGTCATTTTCTCTTTCAGGAGCCTGGTAATTACTTTCCATGATTTTTTTGAGGTGACTTTGACATTATCTGGAAAAGCATCATATTTCTGTGTTGGGTGCTGAATATTACGAGGTATTGTCACTAATTTTATATTTGTCTGGTTTGCAATTTTTTCTATGTCTGGTGGAAAGACCTTACCTGCAATGACAAAAAAGAAATGGGATAAATCTGCATTTTGATTTCTGAAAAGTTCTTTTAATAGAACTAACCTTGCGATCGTATCAATACTTGCTTTGGATTTTACTTCCACAAAATACCTATTATTGCCATCCTCGATGATCATATCAACTCTTATATGGCTCAATGCATCTTTGAGAACAGGTTCTTCTTTAACAACGGCGCTATTGCTCAAGTTCAGTTTTGCGCATAATATCTCAAACAATTCAGAGTTATTTTCTGATATGACCATATTTAGATATCAGTAACGACTGATAAGTATATAAATTTATCAGTGATACATATCATCAAATGAAGATAGTGATTTAAAGTTATCAGTGATAACAATAACTGGTTAATTCCTATACCAGCGTCTCCTGCCTCT
>JACUTQ010000270.1 GCA_014859725.1 Methanosarcinales archaeon
TGAAGGATTTGGCATCCCATTGCTTGAAGCTATGGGAATGGGATGTCCGGTCATTACCAGTAACACAAGCTCAATCCCCGAGGTTGTGGATAAAGCAGCTTTATTGTTTGATCCCAATTCAATAGATAGTTTAATTAATGTAATTGAATTGTTAGAAAGCAATGAGTCAAAGCGTGAAAAATTGATTAATCTTGGTTTTGAACAAGAGAAAAAATTCAGTTGGGACAAAACTGCTCATGAAACATTTAAAGTTTATAAGTATGCATATGATTTAAAACATTGACCAAATAAGCATAGTTCCTGAAATAGTTTATGGGTAATAAAGAGATACAAGGAAATAAAACAATGAATCCTCAATCAAAAATCTACCTCCCAGGCCATCGCGGTATGGCAGGCTCAGCCATAAAACGAAACCTCGAAACCAGAGGTTACCAAAAACTCATAACCCGCACCCACAGCGAGCTCGACCTCACCAACCAGGAGGCTGTAAATAACTTCTTCGAAACCGAAAGACCAGAATACGTCTTCTTAGCCGCGGCAAAAGTGGGCGGCATCCTTGCAAACAGTACATACCCCGCAGAGTTCATCTACGAAAACATCATGATAGAAGCCAATGTCATCCATGCCGCCTACACCAATGGCGTGAAAAAACTGCTGTTCCTCGGCTCATCATGCATATATCCCGTACTTGCGCCGCAACCACTCAAAGAAGAATACCTGCTCACAGGTGAACTTGAGGTCACCAACGAGGCATATGCGGTGGCAAAGATCGCTGGAATACGGATGTGCAAGCATTACAACCAGCAGTATGGGACGAACTTCATCTCGGTCATGCCAACCAATCTTTATGGACCCAATGACAACTATGACCTTGAAACATCTCATGTAATGGCAGCGCTCATACGCAAGTTTCATGAGGCAAAGCTGAACAATGAACCGCAGGTCGTAGTGTGGGGCACTGGAGCACCCAGGCGGGAATTTCTGTATGTGGATGATATGGCGGATGCCTGCGTGTACCTGATGGAGAACTATGATGCCTCAGATATTGGGGAATTTGTCAATATCGGAGTCGGAGAGGATATCACGATTCGGGAACTGGCTGAATTGATGGGGGAGATCGTGGGATATGAGGGGAATATCGTGTACGACACCACAAAGCCGGATGGTACACCGCAGAAATTGCTGAATGTCAGCAGGTTGCGGGAACTTGGGTGGAATGCGAGGATCTCCTTGAGAGATGGAATCAAACAGGCATGTGAGTGGTATGTTAGTAATAATTAAACAAATATAACAACAATGCTAAAATTTTACGGAGATTAAAAATCTATAAAAATTCCATTGATAAAATAAAATGACCTCAAACCCCTTAATCTCTGTTATTGTAGCCGTGTATAATGGTGCCAAAACCTTACAGCGTTGTATTGATAGTGTATCTGATCAGACTTATCTCAATAAAGAGCTTATTATCATTGATGGAGGTTCTACAGATGGTACGGTAGAACTTATTAAATCCAATCAAGATAACATCACTTACTGGCAATCAGAACCGGATAACGGTATTTACCATGCATGGAATAAAGCACTGGGTCATACCACCGGAGATTGGATATGTTTCCTGGGATCTGATGATTATCTTTGGAGCAGGACTGTATTTGAAGAGATGATGCCACATATGATCAAAGCGGAATCTCAGGGTATACTGATGGTGTATGGGCAGGTTGCAAGAGTAACAGAAGATGATGAGATAAGTTGTATTGATGGTTTTTCGTGGGATTACACCTGGAGGAGCATAATTATAGATGGAATAGGCACTTTTACGCATCAAGGGATGTTTCACCATCGCAGCCTCTTTGAACGCTACGGAAAGTTTGATGAATCTTTCAAAATAGCAGGAGATTATGAACTGCTAATCAGGGCGTTTAAGGAAGGGGGAGATGCTCTTTTTATAAATGGGTTGATTGTTACAGGAATGCAAACTGGAGGAATTAC
>JACUTQ010000271.1 GCA_014859725.1 Methanosarcinales archaeon
GGTTGTGTTATGGAAAAATTCAATAAGATTATTAAACCTCCCAGGCAGTAAGAGGACTAATGCTCATATTATCCGGAGGGACCGGAACCCCAAAACTCCTCGCCGGACTGAGGCAGTTGTTGCCTGATGAAGATATCACAGTGGTAGTCAATACCGCTGAGGACCTGTGGGTATCAGGCAACCTGGTCTGTCCGGATATTGATACTGTCACATATCTCTTCGCTGATATTCTGGATACCTCCAGGTGGTGGGGAATAAAACAGGAAACGTACCATACTAATGAAACACTTGCATCTGCAGGTCATAATGAGATATTGCTGTTGGGTGACAGGGATCGAGCTACGCATATTATCCGCTCCGAATTTATCAGGGGAAGTGCATCACTTACCGAAGCAGTGATACAAACTACTCGAATGCTGGGGTCAAAAGCACATATCCTGCCAATGTGCGATGAGTATGTATCTTCTATGATCACTACTGATACTGGAACCATTCATTTCCAGGAATTCTGGGTTAGCCAGAGAGGAAAACCTGATGTGTTGAAGGTGGAATATCAGGGGATTCAAAACACAAAAGTGACAGAAGCTGTTCAACGAGCTATTGAAAATGAAAAGAACATTATAATCGGCCCCAGCAATCCCATTACCAGCATCGGTCCTATCCTTGCAGTAAATGGTATGAGAGATCTGATCAGGAAAAAACATGTGTTGGCAGTCAGCCCTATCATCGGATGCGAACCTGTGAGCGGGCCGGCTGGGAAATTAATGACTGCCTGTGATTACGAGGTGTCCTCCCGGGGCGTGGCTAAATATTACCATGACCTGCTGGATGTTTTTATCGTGGATGAACAGGACGGGCCAGGGAGATCAGGCATGAAAGATGTGGGTGTTAAAATGGTGATCGCTGATACTATTATGACCACACCGGAAAAGAGTGCTGCGCTGGCCAGGATTGTTATGGAACAACTCGTTTAAATTTAAATTTATTAGATATTAATTCTCTATAGTTTTTTCGGGATTTTTTATTCATTTTTTTTTGTCTGCCCTATCACGTTATACCTCACTTTCCGCAGGTATCTGAAATTTTTTAATAATTTTTACTGATAGTGGTTTTACATATCTCTAAAATATTATATTTATATTGTAAACTTATAGAAGACATGTTTTGAATATAGGATTTGCCAATTTCGGCAGAAAAATACATGCATCTTTTCGAACCATTTTTTCAAAAATTTAGAAAACCAGAATCATCCGACATAATTCAATGTTTTTAAAAAAGATTTGTTTTCAAAATATACCTGCGGAATATAAGTTATACTCTACAAAAAGTCAATAGTTATCGGCTCGGTGAGACTCAAACTTCTTTCCATTGAGCCTATTTTCACGTCATGGTCACCCCTTAGCAAATCTAAGGTTATTGATGCAATGAACGATCCAAAGGATATGCTTCTAATCTTATTTTCCTGGAAGATTATCTTTGCGTCTTTAACTTCTACACTCAATTTTGCTTTGAAATCATACCTGATTCTCTTTATCTCCATCAATCCAGATTTTATAACGAACTCCACATAGACCTTAAAAGGCGGTAGCTTCTTGCTTAGATGTGCGACTATTGCATGATCTTTTTTACTCTGAATTGCATCCCTGTACTCACTTTCGTTCATTATTTCCTCTATCGTAAGTTGCAGTAAACCCTTTGAAAGATATTGCGATATAGTTTCAACAATTTTCTCTATCAAGTACTTCTTTGCTCCATCTACTCCCAAGTCGGATTTAGTCAACCATTCCTGAGCTTTAGAAAAATCCTCTATTTCCCAATTATCCATAAATTTTTTAATTTCTTGTGCAATCTCCCTGCTATATAATGGCTCTTCTGGCATTATAATTCCTCCTATAACCTCTCTATACCTCCCCTTACTTCCACGTTCGTATATACACTATTCTTGCAAGATCAATAAAAAAGTATCTTGTAGCCTACT
>JACUTQ010000272.1 GCA_014859725.1 Methanosarcinales archaeon
CATTTTTCTTTCACCTTTGGAGACTAACGATTACAAAAGACAGTTTTATATAACTTTCTAAGTAAAAGATGACGTTTTAAACATGATGCAGCGCGCGCTATTTGATTGTTTATTGATTTCGGTAAGCTCTCTTCATGTACATTGGCTCAACTTTTTTTGTTACTACCTTTCCCAAAATAAATATGCCCGCTTATTCGTATTCTTTGACTTCTGCATCTTCCAATCCAACAAGGTCAAATTCGTCTCGGCTTTTGTTAGAGCATTTTTTACCTTCAGAATCCTTACCGTTACATTTCGGAGGAATGCGGTTTTCATTCAGATTTATGGTTCCGCATCTCAGACATTGCCATTTTCGTTTTGCCTTCCAAAGATAGACACGGAAACCTTCATTCTTATACAATGGTGCGAATCGCTTGTATTCCGTTGGGATTATCACCCGTGTGTCTTCAAACGCATGTTTATACTTCTTCACTTGACGTAAAGATTCTCCAAAATCCCAATGGACATTATTCTCAAGTTCGATGGCAATTTTCCTATGGTATTCTTGTGGGATTGTAACTATTATGTCTGATGTAATTTTAACCACCTCTCTTTCTATCCCCAGGTCTATCAACTCAAACTTCGATTCTCGTGATGACTCTTCCAATTCATAATCGATTTTACGAGTGCCAACAACTTTTACAATCAGAGCATCTTCACCAACTTTTCCATGTCTGTCTGGTTTAAAGAGTCCAAGGAGCAATTCGTCATCTATCGTCATAAAGCATCACTAATTCTGATTAGTTCTTTCGATTCTGCTACAAGTTTTCCGCATTTCTTGCATCTCCCCACAACTTCATGGTGATTTCCACCAGTCGAATTCACTTTCATAGTAATCTATTGCTTCTTGGATTGTTTCAAATTTATGGTCGTATATCCAATAGTTATCGAAATTGGGGTCTGACCACCACACTACTCTAACACTCGTGGCTTCAACGGGCATATATTTTCCTTCGCTAGTTTCAACTAGTAACCATGCATGTCTTCCAGAGCCAAATGGTGAATCTCCAGCGACAATTTTAGTATGCCATCCTTCATTTTCCAGATGCCATTCTAAGAAAGCACTCATTTCGCTACAATCAAACACGCCTGCTTGATACGGATGAAGCCATTCTAAACCAGAAAGTTCATCTTCCAAGTCATAAACTCCAAACTTCTGTTCTTCCGGTTTAACATAATAAAAGAAAAAGAACGCTTCATCATATTCTGAGTTTGTGTATTGATGATTAGTTACATAG
The DNA here is from genome assembly GCA_014859725.1 of Methanosarcinales archaeon. Taxonomy (NCBI): domain Archaea; kingdom Methanobacteriati; phylum Methanobacteriota; class Methanomicrobia; order Methanosarcinales; species Methanosarcinales archaeon. The sequence goes on from JACUTQ010000272.1 coordinate 1,278, forward strand.
CTGTTATATTGCAAATCTGTATGATGATGATTTGCCATATAGTTATCGTATTCGGATTGCAGTGAATCATATTCAGAATCACTGTGTCTATGAGTGGATATATAGTTCTTGTATGTTGTATTTAGTAAGCTCAATTGATTCTGTAGAGTATCTTTTTGAATTTGTAAATTATTGTTGAGATTTCTTTGGTTTTGTAGATCTGTAAAAAGCCAGATGTTGAAAGAAGCAAGTATAACAACTACTATAATACATACTGCCAAACCGACTTGCAGTTTTCCAATTCCCCTCTTTTCGACTTCAGTTTCCAATTCCAACTCCTCAAATCGGGTTCGTCCTCCGTCTTAATAATATTTTGGGGCTGCCATGACTTTTCCGCATTTCTCACATTTGACGACTTCTAATAGTTCGTACATTGGGATTAAAACTTTCACTTTAGCTTCTGAATAGGTTGCTCAATGATAATCTTATCCACCTCTATATCATTCCATCTAGAACAGCAGGGGGCATTTAATTCTAAGCCTCGTGTTCATGGATGGCTTTCCTCCCTTAAGACGCGCACGCCCTTCAGAAAGCAATGTAACAAAACGTCTATGGTACGAAGTAGCATGTTCTCGCTGTTGGCTTCAAACGATGCCTAGAGGATCAACGAAGCTTATGGTTTGG
>JACUTQ010000273.1 GCA_014859725.1 Methanosarcinales archaeon
TGAAGATTTAAATGGATGTAGGTATAATTTTAGGCTTGTATAATTTAATACGGTGCTGAAATTAAAATCGCCGAAACTCATGTATTACTGTTTATATTTCTAATTACATTATTTTCATACACCCATATGACAAAGTTTGGCTCCAGTTTTGTTGATGTTGTTCAGATAATTGCCGTTTTTGCTCCTGTAATTGGAATAGCTCTTGGATTTGACGCAGTGGTTAAAGAACGGAAAAGCAACTCACTGAATGTCTTATTAACTCATCCTGTATTCAGGGATAATATAATAACCGGAAAGTTTCTGGGCGCTATCGTTACTCTGGCTCTTGTGGTTTTTTTGACAATAACTGTTATAACCGGTACATCCCTGATAATCACAGGAAAAATGGCGAATTTCCTTGAATTCGGTAGATTGTTTATTTTTGGCTTTCTTACATTCTTTTATCTACTCGTTTTTCTGGCAATTGGTATTTTTACCTCGGTGCTTTCAAAAAGTGAGATTGATTCTTTGACATATGGTATTGTTGCCTGGCTCAATCTATGCGTGGTATTTGGAGCGATTATTGTGCTCATCGCTACTGTTGTAACTGGTCAATCATTGTTTGATATGGGTGAAAACGCACAATTTACTGAACTTACATTCAAACTCCACAAATTTTCACCGATGCATCATTACGCTGAAGCCACAATTGGTTCGTCCGATTTGAGCTTTGGCGGTTTCGCAAAGCATGAAACCATTCACGGGGTTTTGGATACACATTATACCTTAACAGAATGGTAGATCAATTCCGGGAAAATGTTGCAGTGTTACTGACTATCCCCTTAATTTTACTCATCGTATCGTATATAATATTTTTACGCAGTGATATATGATTATTTTTGGTGATAGCATGGTGAAAAATACTGAAAATGTAATAACAATTGCCCAAAAAGAATTTACTGACCATATCTGGAGCCCCCGATTTCTGGCATTTGCTATTACCTTTACTTTGATTGTATTTGTGGTTGGTTATCAGAAAGGATTGGAAGTAGAGTACCTGGGAAATGTTACGGGAACGGATGGGGTGCTGCGCGGTTTTTGGGGGGTTGCCAGAGTAGTAGGTAGTTTTGCACCTATAATTGGAATCGTACTTGGTTTTGATGCAATAGTTAAAGAAGTAAAATCAGGTTCTATGAACGTACTTCTAACACACCCGGTTTTCAGAGATAATATAATAACAGGTAAAATAATAGGTTCTGCAATATGCCTATTTCTAGTACTGTCGATTTCGATAAGTATTTCCACAGGAGCCATGTTAACCATATCCGGGATTCCCGTTGGTGTTGAGGATATTTTTAGAATTGGAATCTTTACAATATTAACTTTTTTTTATGTGCTTATTTTCCTTGCTATCGGGGTTATTGTCTCTGTTATCGTAAAAAACTCAAGCAATTCATTGATATATAGCATTGCTATATGGCTGTTGTTCACCATACTGTTCAGCCAGATCATTTTATCAGGGATATACATTTCAACCGGAGAGATGGAAGATAGTGTTGAAAAGGCAGCCGGCTTATTGAACCTTGCACCAGGCCACCATTATGCACAGCTTACAATGGGAGAGAACGATGTAGGTTGGAAAGGCACCTTAGGTGGTGACTCAACAGTAAAAGGCATCTTCGACACTCGCTTTACCCTCACCCAGTGGTTCACCGAATTCTGGATGAATCTTATGATGCTGGTCGTTACTCCGATTATCCTGCTTATAATTGCTTTCATCACATTTCTGAGAAAAGACATCACATTGTAAGAGGTAAAATGCATATTCAGGTCCTATTTAATTTTTATGGTAAGATCGTCCAGCTAACAGTAAAACAGTTCGATGAATTGGACATAAAACATTTATAAAGTAAGTTCCAGAAGTGGAG
>JACUTQ010000274.1 GCA_014859725.1 Methanosarcinales archaeon
CGCTCACATAACTGCTTTACGACTTCCGTTCCATGCGACACAAATACAATCGTTTTCCCATCACTCCTGAACTCATTAATCTTATCATAGCATTTACTCTGGAACGCTTCATCCCCCACAGATAGCGCCTCATCTATCAGTATAATATCCGGCTCGGTTGATATTGCTGTAGAAAACGCCAGTCTTGCATACATCCCGCTTGAGAAGTTCTTCAGCCTTGCATTCCTGAATCTCTCCAGCTCAGCAAATTCAAAGATGCCGTCCATATGGTTCTCTATCTGTGATCTGTTCATGCCCATGATCGACCCGTAGAGATAGACATTATCCTCAGCCGTCAGCTCAGGCTGGAATCCCACGCCCAGCTCCAGAAACGGCGCTATCCTGCCATTCACAGCTACTTTGCCGCTGTCAGGATATAGCACTCCTGCGATCACCTTCAGCAATGTGCTCTTCCCGCTCCCGTTTTCTCCGATAATGCCGATGGTCTCTCCGCGCTTTACTGTAAAGCTGACATCGCGCAGTGCCCAGAACTCCTCATAGCTGTATCTGTTTCCTTTGAGCAAGCCAGTGACGTTCTCGTATACCGTGCGCCTTTTCTCATGTGGGATTTTGAAGCGCTTGGAGACCTTCTCCACTATGATAGCGTCCTTCTCTTCTCTATGGGGTTTTGGTTGCTGGAACATGGTTACACCTCCTCGGCAAACCTGCGGGATAGTTTTCTAAATAATGCAGTTCCGGTCATGAGCAGCATTATTCCAAATATAAGAACAATAATAAAATCGAAACTTTTGGGAATAGTTCCATTAAGAAGTATATCCCGGTACATATTGATTAATCTCGTTATCGGGTTCAGCATATAGTAGAATTCGTACTTTGCTGGTACCAGGGACAGCGGATAAATAATTGGGGACAGGAAAAACCCAACCTGAAGCACAATATCCCATATCTGGTTTAAGTCCCTGTAATAAACGTATAATGAAGCAAGGATTAAGCCTGTGCTGTAAATTATCAGGAAATACATCAAATGAACCACTGGAAACAGCAAGACTGTAAATGATATCCCTGCCCCCAATATAATTAACAATGGTATGAGCACAGAAAACTCAAGGAGAGAACTTATTAAACCAGATATCACTATACTGAGAGTCAATATTTCGCGTGGAATATAAATTTTAGTAACCAGGCTCGATTTACCAACTATAGAGCCCATGGCAGACGATGTTCCGATAGCAAAAAAGCGCCATGCAAGGATGCCAGTCAATAAGTATACAACAAAATTCTCCTGGCTTTTAAAGATGTTGCTGAAGACAAAATACAGGATGAGCATCATCAGCAATGGATTCAGCATTGACCATGCGAATCCCAGCACCGAGCTTGAGTATTTAGTTTTTAGGTCGCTAATCACAAGGTTTTTTATAAGTTCCTTATATTCAAAAAAATACATGGTCATTAAATCCCTGCTCTTCCCTGAGCCGTCCTGTCTTATTATGCCCACGGTAGTTATAAAGAGCTAACATCAGTATTTATTCCTCTGCAACTGCTTGTAAAGCTCGCTGGTATATTTCGTCTCTTCTCCAGAAACCTGCGTCGTTGCGAAGTCTATCCAGTTCCTCTCGAAGTGATGCCGCCCTGCCCGATAACTTCGCACGGATCAAAATCCCAATCGTTCCCGTAATTTGTAAACCATACACCTTCGCCACTCTTCTTGCTTCTAACTCATCCAGAAAAATCACCTCTGGATGTCGCTCAATCGCTAATGCGATAGTTTCAGCCTCTCCTTTATGCAATTCCCGCTCCAGCAATCTGACCACAGTTTCATTAGTTGGTATGATTACCTCAATCCAACCTGAGTTGCAGGCTTCCTTAACCTCACGCGCACCTCG
>JACUTQ010000275.1 GCA_014859725.1 Methanosarcinales archaeon
TGGAATAAGAAGATATGAGTGAATAATACAGCAAGCCTGAGAGTGGGGATATCATGGTGTGGGGTTTGTGGTGATCGCTATATTGAAACGAGTTTATAATTAGCCTGCCCCGCATCACACTTTTACATCCCCAAATATCCCACACACCATCCCCCAGCCTATCATAGTCCCTGACGATATCCCGGATATTGGCTAATTTGTCGGCACAGGAGAGCAGCTTCCAGGTCCCTGTCTGCATTTTTGATAAAGTCAATGGTATGCGCCTTGCGCTCGGGCCAGGTCTTACTTTTGCCCCGTTCTGCTTTTATCAGTTCTTCCGGCCCGGAAGCCCCATCTACCAGGGTCGCCACCTCATTACCGAACTTATCTCTGATATCGGACAGTGTGTAATCCTCATCTTCTACAACATCATGCAGCAATCCCACGATAACCACATGCTCAGGGGCATTATTCTTCATGAGGGTGGAAGCAACATCCAGAGGACGAACGATGTAGGGTCTGGTTGAACTTTTCCGGTGGGTGTTTTTATGGGCATTGTAGGCAAAATTGAATGCTTCAACGATTGGATTATTGTCTTGAATATTCATAGTTTCCATGTTTCATCTTACTTTGTATTAGTTTTTTAAACTCAATATTAATAATTATATCCGCCAGTCTGCTGACCGGCTTAAGGCATTTGAACATCCAGAGACGTAAGTCCATCAAGCCCAGCGGCAGGGAGTATCATTTGATCACGTTAATGGGACTGAGGGAGGCAGGAGAGAGGCACTATGATCTGTAGTGGCGGCTGATGTGTCTGCGAAGGTTGGGGGGCACAACAAGGAGACCAAGGCGAGGTATTATAAAAAAGTGAGTTTTGAGGAAGCACAAAAGTCATTTGAGAGGCATCATCCGGCGTTTGTGGAGGGGATAAGGATTAGCCAACATTATTTACATCGGGCATGCTGTTAAAAAGGTAGTATAGTAAACCTTTAACAGGAAGAAGATTAAGGTACTAAAAATGATAAAGAACCCAACAATTGAACCAACCCATATATGCCCACTTTGCAGATGGGATATGGATGAAGGTGGTTTCTATATCTGGGATTTCAGCAGAATAAAACTTTGTTGCTCAAAATGTGGAACAAATTTTTGTGGTGGAGATGTTGTCTTCAATTACGATATCGAAAAATATCAATATATTGGCAAAGATCCTTTATTCCTGGCAGCCAGTATTTTCTGGTCGAAGAGATTTTCATCTGAACAAGAATTTTTTGATCAAATGGCGTCATATGATATTAGCGAAAAGACTGCAAGTCATGCTTTGAAGGAATTAATCCGCAGGAGGATTGTGGAAAAAAGAGGAGAGGTATTCTATCTACCAGAGGAATTGAGGAATTATGAATGAACGCCAGAAACAGATACAGCTTGCTGTTAAAAAATTTACCTCACTGGTTGGAGATGTTGATGGAGTAATTGAAGTTGCTCTATTTGGCTCAGCGGCTTCAGATAAATCCAATCCTCAGGATTTTGATCTAATGGTTTTTATAGAGGATATTGCATGCATTCCTCAAATATCCAAAAGCGTACGGAAGACGACAAATATATTCCATGCTCATGATGTGTTTATTTTCGATGAGAGGAAAAAATATCTTGGAAGGATATGTCAACGAAGCGTTTGTCCCACAACTTCCGTGGAGTGCTATATCAAAGATTGTGGAAATATCAAATACTTAAAACAGCTTGACCGATTTGTGTTTGATGGCACTATTCCATAATCTAGTGATTTTCACTTTTTTCGCCAAATATATCACTTA
>JACUTQ010000276.1 GCA_014859725.1 Methanosarcinales archaeon
CAGTCGCCTCCATAAAACACAGCTGGAACCTGAAACATGATGCACAGCGTGATTACCTTCTGTCCCTCCACTAAATGCTTGAATTGCTTCTATGAATCGAACACACGGCCGCATGAATTTTTGAATCTGAAATGGACTGATATTGATCCTCAATGCATCCCGATAAAGAAAAGGGATAACAATGGCAACACAGTAGAGACGATGATGGATGTTGTCTATCTTAATGTGGACGGTAAAACCGGCCCTCGCAGGACATTCGTTGTTTTTAGCGTACCTTTTCTTGTTGCATGGAAAAAGGCATACCCGAAAGGCGCAGACGGCTATATCTGGATCGATATCGAAAATAACCTTGAGCAGTTGAAATATGCAGCTGCCAACAAGGTTGTACGGTCGGCAGCTAAACGTGCGGGGATTAGTGAAAATATTAAACTGTACAGCTTCCGACACGGTAAGAATACGGAAGTGTCTGAGGTGCTGTCCTATGCGTAACACTGTGAATATGCCGGAAGGGCTCCAAGTTCAGACATGCTGCAGGTGTACAATCATCTCAATGGACTGAATTTAGTAGCACCTATACTATCTGAGTTTGGTATAATCGTAGACAGGCGGGAGGGTATTCAGCGGGCGTGGGTGGAGTTGTACCAGACGGGGATTCAACATTTAAACCGATAAGAATGGAAATTAATATAAATGACCTAAAAATAAATAAAGATATTGAAGGAATATAAAAATGTTCAACAAAAAATTAATAGCATTTTTAATAATGCTTACGATATTGGGAGCGATAGGATGTGTTGATGAAGGTACACAATCTACAGAAATAAATGATGATCAATTGTTTTTTGAATGGCTTCCAAGTTCAATCAAATTAATACAATCTGATTTTGACGAAATTTCAACTGCTAAATCTAGTGGGAATTTTACAATGATGGGAATACAAGGGGCAAATTTGAAAAATGATTGTCTGTCCGATATATCTATGATAGACAACTATGTCTTATCTCCTTCAACTCAAGATATTGCTGATGAATATAGAATGGCTTTAGAAGATTATTCTAAAGCAGGTGAACTTATAGAATCTTATGCTAACAGTGGTGATATATCAAATATTGAAAATGCTACTGAATATTTATATTCTGGTGCCTCACATTCTGAACGTGTAACAACTATGATATCAGATTTATTAGATATTGTTAAAAATAACAAATAACCTGTTCGTTACAGTCACATCCAGCAAATAAGCCAGAATGCATATCGTATAATGTGCACGGACATGATCATTGCTATACACAAACGTCGGCCGGAACTTAAGGAAAGACTTCACTTCCTTGAACCCCTCTTCCACTCTATTCTTGTCCCTGTATGCACGTATAAGTTTTTCCGGACCGAGTCTATACTTCTCAGGCTCTGTAGTTTTGGTGATATTCGTGACCAACATCCACATACCATCCGTTAGCATTGCCTTTTCAATCGCCTCCATTTTCTTCTCGAATTTGAGATTGAAAGTCCGAACCTCAGAACCCCCTTCCGTAGTTATGACCACGCTCTCAAGGCTATACTCCAGGTAACCATTCACCTTAAACTTCTTCAGTATTTCATCAATCCTTTTTTCAGTTGGCTTTTCATTACGGCTCTTTTTCGCCTCCGTGAGAGCGCTTCTCTCTTACTCCAGCTCCTCCATCGCCTTCACTATGAGCTTTTTCCTGGCCTTTCGCTGATCCTTGAGAAGGTCCGGGCTAAACACCAATATATGTCGTCTGCCACTGCTATCCACTCCCAGGTCTTCGTAGTA
>JACUTQ010000277.1 GCA_014859725.1 Methanosarcinales archaeon
GCTGTAGCCATAATTGTAACGCTTACTTGAGCATTTGGAATAGGTGCCCCATCCTCACTACGGGTCACTTTAACTGCGAACTGGACAAGACTCGTAGTTTCATCAATTTCAAGATCCCAGTCAACCGTAAAGGGTCGAAAAATGTTGAGGCTAAAGCCATACCCCTCAAGTTTAAGCAAATCTTTTGCATATTCGTATTTTATGTACCCCGGGCTGTCTTGGTCTAGTCTCTGCACTTTGTCCGTGTCCAATACGTACATTGAACACTCTTCTGAATAAGCCAGTCCGAAGGTTTCAACATTGTTCTGGTCAAAGGGAAATGTAGATCCCCAATCTGACGGACAGCCTCTCCCTAGAAGCATTGCATTAAACACGTTTAGCGCTGTGTTTCTTAGTTGCTGTTGGTCAACGGCTTGAAGGTTTATGAGACTCATGGTTGGCATAACGACAACTGTTCCGACAAAAATTGCGCCTACGACAAGAATAGCTATAATGTGATCATAAACCGCATTCATATGTTTGATCTCCACTTTATAGCTTGTATAGGACGTATCTATTAAGTCTTACGATACAATGGTTCTTCACAGATACACCACCCCATATCACCCATACCTAATCCAAACATAAACGCCTGTCCCACTTCGACTACAACCAGCAACAACTGTTCTTCCACCACTTTCTATGGAATAGTCTGCACCAACCTTCAAGCCTGGTACAAGCCACGCATCTGCCGCAACCGAAGACCTATCCTTCAAATATGCAGTTATTTTTGAAGCGTTTTCGCCGCTTCCGTCAATGTTTACAATATAAACTGAATTTTCAACTGTGGAAGGCAAATACATCAACTCCTTCTCCAGAGAAACATCAGGGGAATCAGTCGAATTAACCAAAAAATACAAATTGGCCAAAGTATTCGACACGTAATCAGTAATCTCTTTTAATTCCCTCCGCATCATATCAGCACGAATATTGTTGGCTACAATGGCATAGAAGAAAGGCATCACAAAAATCAGCATCACTAAAGCCATACTGCAAATGAGATAACTTATTGTTGGGGATGGCAATCCACACTCCTCCATCAAGTTGATACTTCTATTTCAGCAACAATAAAATTGAAAACAACCTTCTCACCATCCAATGGAATAGTGGCAGTATCAGATTCGTTTCCTAACTGAGCAAGTATGTTGCATTTGCCATTCATGACAGGATAGCCATTACCATCGGAACCACCATAAGATTTGGTTGTTATGTTAAAAGATCTCGCTGTTAAATCAAAATCGCCGATGAATGTTGACCAACTCGTTATTTTCATTTTAATAATCCATATGTTCACGTAACTTACTGGCACCGTCTGATTGTCGGGTTGGGTAACGTTAACGGTGTAAGTTTTCACGGCTCGAACTCTATAGTTCAAAATAATGTTAACCCAGCTTGGTTCCTGCTTTATCAATGCTCGACCAAAGCTCTCCATGCCTGCAGATACAATGGTCTTATCATCTCCTAAAATGTAGGATTCATATCCATTCCCGAAGGTGACGTAATTCGTTGATATTCTGTATCGCACATAGCCTGTATAGGTGGAATAACTAGCATTTGGATAGTCAGTTACATTTATTATTAAGGGTAATCCCCCTTTCACGGCATCATTGGGCATTAACTCCAGCTGCCCATAATTTACTGTAAACCTTGCGGATCGGGAACCACCTAGTTCCCAAGCGACATCCCGTACTGCGTCGTCAAAAACTAAAATAGACTTCTTTACGGTTTCAAACTCAGAAGCCC
>JACUTQ010000278.1 GCA_014859725.1 Methanosarcinales archaeon
TCCAGAACAAAATGGCAACTTCGTTGCACATATGGAAATGGTGTTGGATGTATACGGGCTGTTGCCCAAATCATATCGAAGATCTATCAGCATTCCTTAAAGCACATGAAGGACTTACCCTAAAACACAGCTAATTATTTGAATTAATTTAAAATAATCGGTATTTTTTACTTGACTTCACGGACGCTTTTTGCGATAAATTAAATAGTTATCAACGCAAAAGGAGTTTTCGCCTTATGATGGGACACCAGCCTCAAGTTCAAGAAAAACTTTTCTACACCAGAGTCAATCTGAACCAACGTATCCCCAAAAATCATATTCTCAGAAAAATGACAACTATTGTTGACTTTGATTTTGTCTACAAAGAAGTAAAAGACAAATACGGTTACAATGGTAATATCTCTGTACCGCCACCTGTAATATTAAAGTTGATGCTGCTTTTAATCCTTTACAACGTCAGGTCAGAACGCGAGCTCATGTCCACATTGCCCTTTAGATTGGACTGGCTGTGGTTTTTGGACTACGACTTAGATGATGAGATCCCAAACCACAGTGTCTTGAGTAAGGCTCGCACCCGATGGGGAGTGGATACCTTCCAGTGTTTTTTTGAAAGAATCGTTATCCAATGTGTGCAAGCCGGTCTTGTAGACGGCAGCAAACTGTTTATGGATTCGAGCAATATCCAGGCCGATGCCTCCAACAACTCGGTTGTAAATACCCACGATATCAAACGTTATCTCAAAAAAAGCTATCAACTCCTTGAAGACCGCCTGGAAAAGGAAAACAATCAATCTGACGATGATCATATTGACCCGCCTAAAACCGGCAGTGCCAATAGCAAATATCTATCAACCACTGATCCGGATGCATCGGTTCAGCGCCAGGGAGGGAGCCGCTCCAAGCTAAAATACAAGGTTCATCGCGGTGTTGACGGAAAGCATGAAATCATTACCGCTACCTCCGTGACCACTGGGTCTGTCAATGAAGCCCATTTGCTAAAACCATTGCTTTTGGAGCATGAAAAGACCACCGGGTTAAAGGCTCAAACCTGTGTTGCTGACAGCAAGTACGGCATTATTGAGAACTACCTGGCCTGCCATGATCTGGGGCTAAAAGGTCACTTTGCATCCTTTGAGAAAGCACATCGGGGTTCTGGTAGTCAGAAGGATATCTTCCCCAAAGAGAATTTTGTTTACAATGCTGACACCGATTCCTTTATCTGCCCTAAGGGAAAAGAGCTTAAACGCAGGCGATTCAGCAAACAGCGCCGTCAATGGGAATATACAGCTTCACTGAGTGTGTGTCGTAATTGTAGTTCATTCTCCCACCAATGCACTCGGAGCAAGACCGGAAGATCATTGAAGCGTCATGAACGCCAGGAAGATCTGAATAAGATGCAGCTGCAAGCGGAATCAAAGGAATCAGTTAAAGATATTCGAACCCGCCAGTCTCTTATGGAGCGATCATTTGCCAGAAGCACCCGCTATGGGTTCAAGCGGGCCCGATGGAGGCGCTTGTGGCGCGTTAAAATCCAGGAATATTTAACAGCAGCGATCCAGAATGTGATGGTACTTGTTCAACATGTCAAAGAACCGGACGCTACCCAGGCGGCAGCAAATCGAAAACCAGAAAAAAGCAACAGAACAGGGCAATTTATACATCAATTTTTAGCATTATTCACAAACAAATCTATTTCAAAGAATTTACTACATGTTCCAGCTGGATAAGGTTTAATTTCGATATGTTCTAATCTTAAAATTGGGGTTCGGGCAACAGCCCGT
>JACUTQ010000279.1 GCA_014859725.1 Methanosarcinales archaeon
GTTTCAATCCTCATTTTATAAGGATACATTCTGAAATAGCCCATGAAATATAGCTTTTTTCCTGTTTAAAGCTTCCTATTATCTGGAATTCAGGGGTTAGTTGTGAAGGTCTAAAAGTCGTAAGGGTATTTATCAAGGCCTGCACAAACTCAGGTACAGAACTTCTTCATCTCACAATAACTGCACTGTTTTCCTTTAGAAACATTGGGCATCTTTTCACTGTTTATTAGCTCTTTTATCTTCTGTATATCCTGTTTTAGTACAGTTTTTGCTTCATCAGGTATATCGATATGTATTTGTTTGTGTTTCGATGGAAAGTATACGAATCCTCTTTTTACTATTGTCTTGAATCGGGTTTCCAAAAGGAGGGCATAAGCCGTTAACTGCTTTTTCCAGTTTATTCTTACGCTCTCAGCATCCGAATATTTAACATCGACCGGGACTACTTCTCCACTTTTCAGTATAATCGTGGTATCCACCATGCCATATAGACCTAAATTGATATCCTCCACAGCAAGGCTATGGATAACCTGAGCCACATCCTCCTCCGAAAAACCATAGACAGTTTTTCTCTCTTTCACGCGGCGATGCTCTTTGTCATGTTCTTCTTTACCCATATCCATCTTTGGCTTTGCCTTGATCTTAATGCCAAGTGTTTTCATAAAATACACCTTGCGAGGGCAGTAAAAATATTGAGTAATATCGCTTACCGCAAGCAGATCATCTACCATCGCAGCCAGAACCCCTTGTATGCTTTAGATTCTCCCCGCAGGAATTGAGCAACATCCCGCGCCTGATTCAGGATAAGGTCGGTCCATTTGATGTTTCTATCCTTATACCTTATATTATCCTCGAGCTTGGTCAGAAGTTCATTCAGCAGCAGCTTGCGTGAGCCATCAGCCATTTTGCATACCCCATTCTCTATAGTGAATTCAGCTGGCTTAACCTGTCCAAGTGAAAATATCTTGATAACTGATTTATCAACTACCTGCTGCCTGAACTCTTCCATCAGATCATAGACAAGGCTGGCTTTACCTGGTCGGTCCACATGCAGGAAACCGCCATACGGATCAAGTCCTGAGTAATGGACTGCTCGCCAGCATTCACCTTCAAGTACTCCGTAGCCGTAGTTTAGCATAGCATTCACAGGATCAGCAGCGTATCTACCGCTTCGGTTCTTGAACCCAAACTCAGCAGGAATTATTCCTAATATCGACTTCCAGTAGGAAGCGGACGCATTGCCTTCAAAACCCATGATAGTCTCCCTGACATCGCTGCAGGTCTTGCCTTTGATATTCAGTTCTTCAAGTTTCTCTATCCAGACGTTGACCGCGTCTCTTGCATTCTTCAGGGTCTCTGCCGATTCCGGGAAAGTATCCTTTCTGGATTTGGCAAGAGTACCCAGGGTGGCGGACATGTTATGCAGCTTTGCATTAATGAACTCCTTTGCAAGCACCGCACCCGCGGGAGTATCAAAAGCGCGGTACTGCTCCCTCCTCGTATTCACAGTCCTCATCTGAGGCGGAGAAATATATGCTGTGACCTGACCGCGCCAGTCAATCAGTACCACATCCACCCCATGATCTGCAAGAAGCTCAATGGCATCGGTGCTTATGCTGCCCTTGCCTGAGATCACCACCTGGCGCAGGTCCTGGGGGATGCATCTATGGATGACGGTATTTACACCATCCTTTTTTTCTTTTACGATTATCTGTTCATGGTCTGTGCCGATGAACTTTCCCCAGCCGTCGATTACAAGGCGGTCCAT
>JACUTQ010000280.1 GCA_014859725.1 Methanosarcinales archaeon
GAAGTATCTCTTTTGTCTTCCGGGAATTCTCTTCTAACTCGGCAATCCAGGACATGTAGAGTTTATTCGATTCCTCTGCGCTTGATAGGAATTTTTCAAGTGTCTCCTTATTGGATTCAAGCGTTGGGATTGGATAAAATTTACCAAAGCTAGTCTGGTATATTTTCACCCATTCATCATAAAATTCCTTATAGTTTTCAGGTGCAGCATCCGTTGAGAGTTCAGCCGCCTTGCCAAACATCTCTCCAGTGGATTCAATCCATGGCTTGTATAGCTTTAAGTAGGAATCCTCCCCCATTTTTGAAAAGGCTGTATAGCTGTCAGCCCACACGTCTTTTTTTTCTTCAATTTTCTTGACCATAAGAACTCAATTTTTATTATTTGTTTATATTTAAACCGCACCTGTGGAGCTGGTATACGGTTTCACCCAATGTTTGGATATGCTGGTAAATGTGTCCACATATATCTTTGCGCCATTCTTCACAGGCTCCATGATCTCCTTAAACGGGCTGAATGCGGGTGTGTTCTCAAAGAAGTTATCAAATGCCTTTCCATACATTTTAGCCCAGAGATTACAAATTTCTTTATGTGCATCCGGATCGGCGCCCTGCTTAGATAGTTCCTCAGCCTTCTGTGAAAGTTTTCCAAGGGTTGCTATCCAGGACTTGTACAGGTTCAGATTAACGTTTTCGCTGCGCACGAAATACTCTAAAACCTCCTTTGAAGGTCGCATGGACTTGGTATCAAACAACCTGCCATAGAGCTCCTGATAAGTATTCATCCACAAAGTATGAAATTCCATATAAGCTTCAGGGCTCGCATTCCCCCGGGAGATCTCTGCTGATTTCATAGAAAGCTTCAGCATGGAGTCAGTATACGGCACGTATAACTTCGCGTATGAATCTTTCCATATTTTTGACATCTGTTCAAATGCCTCTGAATATATATCAGGTGTTCCTGTGATATTCTCAAAGATCTGCTTCATATTTTGCCGCAATGGCAGTGTCAGAAGCTCATTAAGCATTTTTCCATAGGACTTGATCCACATATCGTAGACTTCTTTATATTTTGCAGGATCTGCTTCGACCTGGAGTACTTCGCGGGTCGCCTTGGAATTCTCTTCTAATTCGGCAATCCATGAACTGTAGATCTTATTCGATTCCTCTGCGCTAACCAGGAGTTTCTCAAATGTTTCTTTATTAGATTCCAGAGTCGGGATTTCATAAAATTTACCGAAACTGTTCTGGGAGGTTTTCACCCATTCACCATAAAATTCCTTATATGTTTCCGGTGCAGCATCCTTTGAGAGTTCGAACGCTTTCCCGAAAAGCGCTTCCGTGGATTCGAACCAGGGTTTGTACAGCTTTAAGTAGGAATCTTCCCACATTTTTGAAACTGCTGTGTAACTGTCTTCGCATGTCTTGGAACTATCATTTTTTTCTGTGTGGATATCTTCTTCGTGTATATCATTTCTTGCTTCAGTTTTTGTTTCTTCAGATTTATTAACCATATTTATTCACTCTTTCAATTTTTTATTTACTCCCCGTATTTATACGGGGCCTTTATTTCTCATCTCAACCAGTCCAGTAGGAATGAATCTCACTCCAAACAACTTTTTTATATCAGGCAAGGGTATGTGATATTCTTTAGATATCTCAAATTCTGCTTTGACCAGGGCATCATTTTCGCTCATATCTGTTTGCATGAATGCCATCTTTCTTTTTGAAATTGCTGTCAATACGTCAAATATATCCATGTGCAACCTAC
>JACUTQ010000281.1 GCA_014859725.1 Methanosarcinales archaeon
CAGGATTTGGTGGGGCCTTATTGTTTATAATTCTGATCGGTATAATTACCATCGAGTTCATTGTCGGGGTTTTTATAGGGGATGTTCTTGAGAAGTTGCTTCGAAGATAGACAAATAGAGTTTTGCCTGATAAACAACATCTAACATTATGACCAATTCCCATCCAATCCTGCAGGTAGCTCTTGATATCCTTGATCTGGATCGAGCCGTCCGGATTGCTGGTGAAGCCATACAAGGTGGTGTAGATTGGATCGAGGTCGGTACACCCCTGATCAAGAGTGAGGGGATGAATGCTGTTAGAACACTGAGGGATAATTTTGCGGACAAGACAATCCTGGCTGATATGAAAACAATGGACACTGGCGCCCTTGAAGTAGAAATGGCGGCCAAGTCCGGTGCTGATATTATTATTATACTGGGCAGTTCTGATGATTCCACCATATCAGATGCCATCAGGGCTGCTGCTAAATATGGTACCAGGCTCATGACAGATATGATCTCTGTACCAGACCCTGTAAACCGTGCTAAGGAACTGGAACAACTGGGTGTGGACATAATAAACATCCATGTGGGTATTGATCTGCAGATGAAAGGGTCAGATCCCCTGGATGTGCTTAAGGAAATGAGGGATGAAATTCATATTCCCATTGCAATTGCGGGAGGATTAGATGCCGATTCGGCTGCCATAGCAGTGTTATATGGTGCTGATATTGTAATTGTGGGTGGTAATATTGTACGTACATCAGATGTTACTGCATCTGCCAGCAAGATACGTCAGAGTATGGATAAACCAAATAAATCAATTATCAAAAAGCTTCCCGTTGAAGAGGAGACCAGGTACTTACTTACCCGGGTATCCACTTCCAATATCAGTGATGCCATGCACCGCAAAGGTGCAATGCATGGATTATTCCCAATAAATCCAGGACTTAAGATGGTGGGGCCTGCTGTAACTGTCCAGACTTTTGAAGGGGATTGGGCAAAGACAGTTGAGGTAATAGAAGTTGCAAGACCAGGGGATGTCGTTGTGATCTATAACGGTGGCAGTGACAGGGTAGCCCCCTGGGGTGAACTGGCCACATTGAGCTGTATAAACAAAGGTATAGCTGGAGTGGTTATCGACGGGGCAGTGCGGGATGTGGATGAGATCAGGAAACTGGGGTTCCCATTATTTGCCAAAGCAGTAGTACCCAATGCTGGTGAGCCCAAAGGCTTTGGTGAGATCAATGCAGAGATCAAATGCGCTGGCCAGGTGGTGCGCCAGGGGGATTATATTGTGGGTGACGATAACGGTGTGGTAGTAGTGCCAAAGGAGCGGGCTTACGAAATTGCCAGGCGCGCAGTTGAAGTGGAAAAGAATGAGAACCGGATACGGGATGAAATAATCAAAGGTTCCACTCTGTCAAAGGTCATGCATCTGGAAAAATGGGAAAAAAAATGAAAACTTTTCCAGATCAATTTATCTGATTATTCCTCCGGTTACCATCATAAAGAGGACAACCAGTCCGAGTATTCCAATAATGATCTCGATCGTTAATTCTGATTTATCTCTTGTCCTGTAAGGCAAATTATTCACCCCCCTGGGTTTTTTACCTCATTCTAATATTATCAATATGCAATATTAGTAATTATCGGTCTAATGTGGGAGACTTTTTATTTTCTTGTGATTGAATTCGGAACTAGCCAGAATAAGTAATTCAATGCATAAATATTTCAATTGTTCTGGTTCA
>JACUTQ010000282.1 GCA_014859725.1 Methanosarcinales archaeon
CCGATTTTGACATAGATGTACGCTAAGGGGTTAGGCATTCTGTTTTTTGCCAAAGTTTCTGTCTTCAATTTTTTTAGTACTGCTGACAGTTTCTTCAATCCACGCATCAACAGCGTACATCTACGTTAAAATCATGGCGATACCCTCAATAGGGAAAATCGCTAAGCTTAGCTGCAATTGATTGCTTGGTGAATACAAGCTCAATAAAAATATGATAAGATAATTATTTAATTACTGTCTTATGGACACTTTACGGACGAATCGTGGTGGTACCCTTAAAACGGTTCCATGTCCCAGGGTAGTCCACATCTGCTTCTGGCATTCGTCTTTCGTTCGTTCTCTCTGCTCCGCTCACTCACTACAGCCGATTCATGCCTGTTCAGTTAAATTGGATTCAAATTTCATGTGAAAACTTCATCAGCTGGAGCAGAACGTAAAAATAAGGCATAAGGGAAATAATTCGAAAGTATTATGAATCCCTGTATATAATCTTAATAACTATACCCCGCAGCTCCGCTGCGGTTGGGACAAACCGTAGTATTTATTATACACGCATTGTTTCTGGTGAGGTGACAAAAGTGGAAAATGACGATGTAGTATATATCGGCAACAAACCGGTTATGAACTACGTACTTGCAGTGGTAACACAATTCAACAGCGGTGCTGACAATGTGGTCATTAAGGCCAGGGGAAGGGCAATATCCAGAGCAGTGGACGTTGCTGAAGTAGTAAGAAATCGGTTCATTACTGATCTGTCGGTTAAGGACATACTCATATCTACTGAAAAAATTGTATCAGAACGCGGTGAATCCAATGTATCGGCCATAGAAATCACTTTGGGCAAATAAGAATGCCTTAAATAATTTCATAGATCAATAAACCAGGGTTATGAGAGTTGAAATTTTTTCCAAAATCCTGGAGTATGACGGTACCCAGATAGAATCCCTTTGGGGATATTCAAAAGGGATACCAGGAGATAGTATTATATTATTCAGGGGTGGTATGGATATCCCTGATACCAACATCAAGGATCTGGAAGACCTGATGGATAATAAAGCTATCAGTGGTGGGGATATGCTGCATTTTATTGTGGAGCGTTTTGATTCCCCTGCAAGTATCAGACTGGCATATTATATGCAGCGTATGCTTGTGGTGTGTGCTCGGGATGTGCTGGCACAGCATGGTATTGTATCAATTAGAAACGGTGATGACCTTTTTGTGGACAGAGCCAAACTGACAGTAAGTATAGCTACGGCCGGGATATCTTCAGAAAAAATTCATATGGGAATTAACATCTCCTGCAGAGGCACACCGCCAGATGTCAAGGTTGCCTGCCTTGAGAATATGGGAATCACAGACAATATGGGACTGGGAGAAGAGATTGCCCGGAATTTTGCATTAGAAATTGATGATATCGAATCCGATATCGTAAAAACAAAGAGCCTTTGATTTTTTTTGTTTCAAATTACAACTCAACTATGAGTAGCCAATTTTGGGTGGTGTCCTACAAATCGTGACCTCTGTATTAATTGAATTTGTTGATTGATGATTTCATAAACGGAGGCGCATATGTGACAGCAGGATATGGAAGAAGCTGGGTTATGGGCATGGTTGTTTGGATTGATGAAATAGTATACATCAAGGAGAAAGGAACACGGATGACACGGATTTGGCGGATACTCACGGATTTGGGGTTTCTGATTCAAATCTTTCTTTCCTGTCATTCG
>JACUTQ010000283.1 GCA_014859725.1 Methanosarcinales archaeon
CGAACATCAATTGCATAACTCCCGTTTTTTAGTGATGCAGGTTATAGAGGCTGCCCCACAATTATTTAGAGTAATATAATTTTTCTTTAATTTTCGATTTAAAGGCCAATTTGGCCTTCCTTTTTTCGGATTATTGAATTGCTGGACAGCCTCTATATATTTCAAAACAAACTAACCATATATATACATATTGCAAGAGCAGGCTGTGGGACAAAATAATACCTGCTTTATTCTATAACAGCTTTGGTAATTATTACATAAACCCTTCTTCCAATATACTTTCTAGGAACATCCGCCTTAGCAGAGGTTCCAAAAGGAGTTACCACTTTTTCTAAGAAACCCTCTATTTCACTGTCCTTCAAAACTAAGTTTCCTTTTTTGAGTTCTACTATTCTTGCCATACTATTAGATATCTATAGATATCTATATAAACCTTTGTATCCAATAAAAGACCATTATGAGAAGCCAGGATATAACAGACAGATTGAAGGAAATAGAAGATTTTCTGCTTGATGAGTACAAAGAAAACAAGGAAAAAAAGAAACGGGATTGGCGGACATACGAGCAGCAATTAATGAATCGAATAAAAGGAGCAATTAAGAACCTTGAGCCTTTGATAAATGAGTCAATAAACTTTAAAATTCATAGAGGACAGGGAAGAGTACCTGAACTTGAACTCAAACAGAAAGTCATGATTCTTTTATTGAAAGAGTTGTTCGGAAAAAGCAACAGAATGATGGCATCTATGCTATCAGTATTTTCACTGCTTTCCGGCATTGATGTCAGCTATAAGACTGTTGAGAGATTGTACTCAGATCCTGAAGTGGAGATAGCAATTCATAACCTGCATATACTGATTTTAAAAAAGAAAGGAGTAAAGAGTGAAAAAGAAGCCTTTGATAGAGCTATGGAAATGCTAAAGGGTATCGATATTGAGATCGATAGCGTAAGACTTGATAAATATTACAGTTTTCCTTCGTATGTCGATAAATTCGGAGAAGCGAAGGTCTATGTTATTCCAAGAAAAAATGCAACATTGAAAGGCTCATGGAAATGGAAAGATACAATGGAAGAATTTGTGAATCACACCCTTTCATATCTTGAGCAGTATTATTTAAGGAATAACTCTGAATCTGGATTCTCAGCAGATAAAAGATGGTTTGGATGGACAGTGGGACAAAAAAGGGATGATAGAATTGAAACTGCATTGAGTTGTACTGGCATCTGGCACAATTTGCTGAATTTGTACCCCTCTTAATTTTGTCCCACAGCCGCAAGAGCAGTATGAAAATATTGTGCACAGTATATGCTGTCCAGATTATAATAAACCTCAAAATATTTCACTTTTTCGCCGTTATATTTTTTAGTAGCGTAAATAATGTTACAATAAGACAACCATGAAACTAACAGGACACAAGAAAATGCACATAGCACCCATGGGCTACGAAATAGACCGCATCGAATTGGTCGTGAAGAGGATCTGTGCTGACCGGGTCCGATAAAACACATTCATGCATGCTAACTCCCACATTTAGCCCTCAACATCAATCATCTGACCACAACCACTTTAGCATAGTAAAGACATCACCCCCGGGCAGCCAACCCCACACCATGATATCCCCACTCTCAGGCTTGCTGTATTATTCACTCAAATCTTCTTACTCCACTCCATGTGAAT
>JACUTQ010000284.1 GCA_014859725.1 Methanosarcinales archaeon
TCTGATTTTGGGGTATGCGTCTGGTTCCGGGTTTTTGTCTGATTTCCTGATTCGGAATTGTTTTGTTGTTGTACCCGGTGTTCTTCACTAAATTGGCTTTGTACCTGTGCTGTGATTCGAGCTCGAACCTGTTCAGCCCACATATTTTGATTACCGTTTGCATTATAGGAACCATGTCCTCTCAGTACAGCACTGCCTGTCCCTTCAGCATTCAATTCGATATTATCACCGGTTATGACCACTGTGATACTGCTGCCTTTAATGGTCGCAGAACCATCAAATCCCTCGTATTTAATGGTCCCGTCATCCAACATCTCTTTGATGCCCTTACCTTCAATCTCGATCACAGCATCTTCATCGTAGTCTTTGATAATCAATATTCCATCTTTCGCATTTATTTTGATGTCCAGATTACCTGATATAGTGGCTTTTCCATTCCCTTGGGCCGCAAGAGCACCAGTACTGCTTAAACTTACAGAGCCGGGTCTGTGCTCTTTAAGCTCCTCAAAAATCTGTCTTAATAAGGAATTTGTTTCCCTCATATTGTATGATGATCTCATCTTTGAGGATGCATCTGCCAGGAAAGCCCTTGCTTCCCCGGCATTTTGAAGCTCGCCTTCATCATTGAATCCATTATGGTTGTCAAACAGTTCTGTGACATCATCATGACTGGCATTCAGCGCTTTTTCATAATCATCAAGGAGTTTCTTCAAATCCTTGGTGTCCTCACCGACCTCATCCAATCTATCAATCTCTGCCTGAATGCGGATTGCAATGGAATCACTGCGGTTATTGAATACATCGACCTTGTTATTTAGAGTACCCTCTATAAAGTATCTGGACTCCAAGTCGACATGCTGCCAAGTGTCCCTGATCTCTTTGATTACGGCATTGAAATCTTCTTCTGTCTCAGCTGCAGCCACATCATCCCTCATGTCTTCTAGTTGACCAATGTAGTCATCAATATTATCTGAAATAATAAATGGGGCTAATCCATTTTCTTCAGGTCCTTCAGCTTGTATCTGCAAAGTCTCCAAACGCTTGATAGTATATTCGATTGTATGGTTCAAAAAGTTTCTAAGAGCTTCTTTTAGTTCTTCAGTATTTTGGAGTGATCGTTCTGATTCAAACCGGTCTTTTGCATCATGGAATTTTTCTTGTGAATCCTGGAAGGATTCTTGGGCTTCAATGAGCTGGTCTTTTTGTTCCCCGGGTGTTTCTGCATAGGCCACTGCTGTAGCAAACATCCCCAAAACCAGCATTATACTTGCAATTTTCATTAATATTGCAATCATTTTCGTGTGCATATTTCCAGACATTGTATCTTTCCTCCTGTTTAATAGAAGTCTTTTTTACTCTTGATTCAACCATTTTGTATTGGCAAATATAAACATACTTTCGAGTGTCTAATTTTTAAAGCTTTATTACGCTTTAGAATGAATTATATTTCTTTATAGAGATTGTCGGAAAAGTCCAATTCTTCCGCTAAATTAATACACTGTTTCCATTAAAATTCTCGTTGAACATAATATCTGCCATTATACAGCACAAATAAACGCCTATGCTGGCGATTTTCCACTTGTGAATCGATAGAAATCGAAGCATTTATATTAGTTATTCACATTTATCACT
>JACUTQ010000285.1 GCA_014859725.1 Methanosarcinales archaeon
AGGAACTGTTTATGGATTGGGGAAATATGAAATAATATCAGGGTGATATTATTAAAGATTCTCGTATATAGGAGGAGAAACAAATGGCAAAGGTGATGATAATATCCCTGGGAACGGGGCGCGGTGTGGAAAACGGCGTTGCTAAATCGATACATGTCAATAATCCAGATAAAATATTCTTCATAGCTACTAATGAAAGCAAATCCACAATTGAGAGGATAGAATCAGTATCAGGAAAGAAATTAGTGTATGAGCCGCCTCTAATTATTGATAATGCCGAAGATGTTGAAGGATGCTGGCAGACGACTGCACGGCTTGTTCGTTCCTTGATACGGGATGGTTATTGTTCTGAAGATATATGCATCGACTTTACAAGCGGCACCAAAGCGATGTCTTCTGGATGTGTTCTTGCAGGAGCAAGCTTTGAATGCGGTAATTTAAGTTATGTTGGGGGTGGTAAGCGCGATATTAATGGAAGGGTCATATCAGGAACTGAACGGGTGATTATCCTTACGCCCAATGAATTCTTCATCGATCAGCGCAGGCGAATGATACAGGATTTTTTCATTCTTTTCCAATTTGATGCATGCATCAAACTTATCAGTGATGCACGGTTAAAGTCTATGGCTATGGAGGTACATGATGAGCTTGACCTGTTGGAGAAGCTTGTTCTTGCTTATTCCTTCTGGGATAAGTTCAATCATTTAAAAGCTGCTTCATATTTTAACCAGTTGCACGGAAAATTCGATATCCGGTGGCAGATTGACACCAGTAATAGCAAAGAGATAGTCTTCAAGATCGCTAACCAAAAGGAAAAGTTTGCGCACAGCAGGGAAATATTGGATAAATTTTCTAAGGAAATCCTTGCAGACCTTCTGGCGAATGCCGACCGAAGAGCGCAAGAAGGGAAATATGATGATGCTGTTGCCCGCCTTTACAGGGCTGTTGAAGTAATATCCCAGATGCTTCTGGCACGACGAAAAATAGATACTTCACGAGTAAAGATCGAAGATCTACCTTCAAGCTGGCAGGAAGAGTACCGGGAAAGTAACGAATCAATAAAATTAGGCCAGGAAAAAGCATTTTCGTTACTTGAAAGCCTGGATGAAGATATTGGGAGGGATTATCGGGAGAACAAGAATTTGCGGAATTATTTAAGCAAGCGCAATAGTTCCATCCTGGCTCATGGGCTTACGCCTATGACAAAACCGATATTTGATGAATTATCAAGAGAAACAAACCAGCTTGCTGATAAAGCCTTCCCGCACCTTGGTTCACTTAAAGAGAAGAGTCGATTTCCAGTACTAAAGCTGGTATGAAGCCGGATGTTTTTTAAAAATTATCCCGGATCCAATGAACTTCCTAAATTCCCCCGTTTTGCCTCGAAAAACCATATAGGCAATCGCCAGCAAGCAGAGGCTGAATTGGTTTATATAAATATGGAAAGATGCAACTTTTTTCCTGAAAAAATCGAGGCAATCGCCAAACATTATTTTTCCGAAATCGTTATATAATATAAGAAGGTATATGAATATTTGAATTTGGAAATCGAGACATTAAAATGCTTTTCCAAAAACCC
>JACUTQ010000286.1 GCA_014859725.1 Methanosarcinales archaeon
TATTCCATTATATACTATTGGTACAAAGCCGGGAGTGTCTCTAAACTTGGGGGCAGTCATGCAGATGCGTCATTTGTACCCTATAGCAATGTTGAAGCATCGGTACATCTTGGAAATGGAGTCATAGCTCCTGTTAAGGGTTACAGAGATGCAAATATCGGCGAGAGGGTATATATCTCTGGTGCTACAACAGGTCCGTCTTCAGGATATGTAGAAGGAGTAGCTAATGTTCAGTATCCAGACGGCAGCATTTACTACGATCAAGTGAAGGCAACTTATTATTCTGCCGGTGGTGATAGTGGTTCTCCCGTATACTATT
Source organism: Methanosarcinales archaeon (assembly GCA_014859725.1). NCBI lineage: Archaea > Methanobacteriati > Methanobacteriota > Methanomicrobia > Methanosarcinales > Methanosarcinales archaeon. The sequence continues at coordinate 320 of JACUTQ010000286.1, forward strand.
TAGATGGAGGAAATCGTATTATAGTGGGCATTCACGCGTCGAGGGCGGGACAATATGCCTACTTTTCAAAGGTCTCATGGGTACAAAGTGAACTAAGTGTAACTCCTCTGACTAGATAAAAATATGTAAGGTAAAGAGTTATAGAATCCATTCTATAATCCTTTATTTTCATAGAGGGATGAAATGATAAAATCAAACCATTTAATAATAGGTATGATGGGAGTTTTTGTTATCTTTGCCTTTGTTACTAATATATCACAGAGTGGCAATTTAACTGAAGGAGATGGAAATATCAATATTAAAAAAATAAACAATGTAGAATATAATTATTTATATTATCTAATCCCTACTGCTTATGAATCCATCGCCACCTATGGAGAGCCTCCTGAACTTAAGACCGAGATTCAAAGGCAAAACTGGTCTGATAATCTTAAAAGACTCGCAAAAAGTTTAGAAATTGAACTAAGCCTCAACTATATGTATCCAAATGGTAAAGTAATAACATACGGTGAGAACTCCAACGGTTATTTTGTGGTAGTATTCTATAAAAACTTAACAATCGAGAAGCCATTGATAGATGAAGTCCATGCATTTATAGATGAAAAAGCAAAAACGATAGGTATTCAAAAAGTACCAGTAGAATTCGGACGCGGAGGTTTTCCCGTGGTTGGGGTAGATTGGAGATCAGAATCTGAAAAGAAGGCTGATGAAAAATATGAGAGAAGCGGTAGAGCATCATATAAACCAGTGGTTATAGCTACCTATGGGAAGCTTCCTGAGCTTAAAACCGAAGACCAAAGATGGAATTGGTTTAATAAAGATCAACGAATGATTATGGAGGGTTTGAGAAATAAAACACTGTCTTACTTTACTCCAAAAGGGCCTTTAGTTGCTTTCGGCACTGATTCCGATGGTTATTTTGTTGCAACAATTTATAAAAACTTAACAGTTGAGAAGCCGCTATTAGATGAGATCTACGGAATAATTGATGAAGAAGCGAAAAAAAGGGGAATCCGTGACGTTCCTGTCAAGTTCGTTTTGGGTGATTTTGCTCGTCCAGACCTGCAGGATGTTGAGGCGTTAAATAAATCAGCCCCCGATTCGGGATTGCCGGGTGTATTGATTACTTTGTTCATTGGATGGTTATTTATTCGACAACGGTGAGATGGATATTCAAGACCAGACGCTTTTTATTTTTTTAGTTATAGAAATCTT